>JBMSHA010000170.1:0-4524 GCA_049416245.1 Flavobacteriales bacterium
GAAATTCTCATGCGCACCGTGGCAAAATCATTCGTTTGCTATCCAAAAGAGTTGGTTCTGACTGCCTGATCAGTCCAACTCCACGCCGTCTTCATTGTAGAGGTGGAATTCCAAAATTTCCATCGAGGAATTGGACTCCACGTGCAATTTGATGCCCAGGCTGCGTTGCCATTGCCTGTGGATGCTGTTCCACCAACCTTGCTTGATGTAAGCTTCGATAATCGGATGCAACATCACGGTGAGACGCTTGTGCTTCCCCTTTTCCACCGCCTGATGAATCGTTGATTCAATCGTGTCAGTGATGAGGATGGATGCTTGAACCTTACCGGTACCTTCGCATGACGGGCATTGCTCGGATGTCTTAACATCTGCGACCGGCCTGACCCGTTGCCGGGTCATCTCGACGACGCCAAACCGACTCGGAGCGATGATGTTGTGTTTCGCCTTATCGTCTTTCATCGCCTCCTTCAAGGCCAACATGAGCTCTTTGTTGTGCTCCCGTTTGGCCATATCGATGAAATCAATGCAGATAATACCTCCCATGTCTCGCAATCTCAGAATACGTGCAATCTCTTTGCAACATTCTAAGTTGGTGTGGAAGGCGTTTTCCTCTTGATCTTTTGCGCCCGCCTTTCGGCCGCCACTGTTCACGTCAATCACGTGCATGGCCTCGGTCTGCTCGACAACTAAATAAGCCCCACTGCGCAAATTGACTTGCTTACCAAAGGCCGCCTTGATCTGGCGATGAATAGAGAGGGTATTGAACAGGTCCCGATCACTGGACACCTTCACGATGTCCGTGTTCTTGGAGCCAATGCTTTGGAGATAAGTCTTCACCTCGTCCGCAATGCGCACATCGTTCACCCGAATGCTCGTGCAATCCGACGTGAGCACATCGCGCAGAACCGCGTTGGTTTTATTCAACTCCCCGAGGACGCGTTTTCCGGGCTTGGCATTGCGCAATTTCTTGTGCAATTCTCCCCACCTCGAAACCAAATCTTCCAAATCGGCATGCAAATCCGCTGCTCCTTTTTCCTCTGCTACAGTCCGAACTATGATTCCAAAACCAGGTGGCCGGATGCTCTGCATGAGTCGCTTCAAGCGCTTGCGTTCCTCTTCCGATTTGATTCGTCCAGACAAAGAAACCTTATCGCTGAATGGCACCAACACGATGTAGCGCCCGGGCAACGTCACTTCCGCTGTCAAGCGAGGACCTTTTGAACTGATGGGCTCCTTCGCTACTTGCACCAAAACAAGCTGAGATGCGGACACCTCATCCTTGATCTTGCCTTTTTTATCGATTTCCGCATCTTTTTTGAAGTTACCCAAATCCGGCACCGGTTGCTTGCCTTGCATCGAAAGCTTCAAATAGCGTTGTTGCGTTCGATAATAAGGACCCAAATCCAGGTAATGCAAAAAAGCATCGCGCTCATGTCCAACATCCACAAACGCGGCATTGAGGCTGGGCAATACTTTTCTGACTCGGCCGACGAAAATATCGCCGACCGCGTAACCCTTGTTGCCTTGATCACGGTGCAGCTCTACGAGCTGACCGCTTTCCAACAAGGCGATTTCCACCTCTCCTGAGACGGAATTAATGACCAATTCTTTGCTCACGCAGGAACCGGATTAGCGCAAAGAAGCGATTCCATGTTGCCAGGGCTCACGCCCCGGCAATGGATCACTTCTTCTTGTGACGATTTTTGCGCAATCTCTTCTTCCGCTTGTGAGTCGCCATTTTATGACGCTTGCGTTTCTTACCGCTAGGCATGATGTTGTAATTTATTCGTTTGTTCCGACAGCCGTGCCGGATTCTAATCTAGTAATGAAGTCTTGCACCCGATTCGCAACCACAGTATCGGGAGCGTAAGGCAGGTATTCGTTATATCGGATCAGCGCTGCGTCCGTCTTGCCCATCGCCTCGTAGCATCGCGCCGTAAAAAACAGCCCATTCGCATAGGCTGAATCAGCGGCCATGACCGCTTCGAATCCAATTACTGCGCGATCGTAGGCTCCCATTTCCATATCCAACAAGGCCAATTGCCATGTCGCTTCAGTGTGCGCCGGATCCAATGCGAGTGCTTCAGAAAAGCGCTCCCGAGCCTTGTCAAACTGACCGCTTTGAACGCCAAAGATTCCCAACCATACCACCGCATCTACATTGGGCTCCTCAGCCTCCGCCAATGCCCGCAATTCCAAAATTCCTTCCATGGGATTTTCCCCTGAAACTTTTTGGACCGCGAGCTCAACCGGATCGGAATCTCCTGAAACCGCCTCCATGGCAAGCTCCTCGGGTGCGCTCGATCCTTTGCGTGGCATCCATAAGATAACCGCAACGAGTGCAATCCCTAGTCCAATCGTGAGGAGAATTCCCGAGTTTCGATTCATGTGCAGTGTTAGTCGACCTTGACTTGCGTTTTGACCGTTTCAACAAACTCTTTCGCTGGCTTGAAAGAAGGAATGTTGTGCGCAGGAATCTGAATGGATTTTTTGGCCAAAATATTACGCCCTGTTTTCGCCGCGCGCGTTTTGATGACAAAACTGCCGAATCCACGGAGATAAACATTCTCTCCTCCCTCCAAACTGTCACGAACCGAGCGCATGAACGCCTCGACAGTTGATTGTACATCGTGTTTTTCCATACCGGTCTCCTCGGCAATCCTGTTTACGATATCCGCTTTGGTCATCTTGCTTAGTAGGTTTGTCTCGTTAAAATTCGTGTTGCCCCTCAAAAACGGGGTGCAAAAATAGGGCTATTCCGCTGAAAACGAAAAAGGTGATGGAAGAGATTTTGCCGGTTATTCCCAAAAAAGAATGGATTGAAGGACGCAGAACCCTTTTGGCGTGGTTTGAAGCAGCCCAACGCCCGCTGCCCTGGCGGAATGAGCCAGCGCCTTATTCCATTTGGCTTTGCGAAATCATCATGCAGCAAACGCGGATTGAACAAGGTTTGGCTTACTGGCAAGAATTCCTTGAAACCTGGCCTACCGTCGAGGATCTGGCACAAGCGCCGCTCGAAGAGGTCTTGAAAAAATGGCAAGGTCTCGGATATTACAGCCGCGCTCGGAATTTGCACAAGGCCGCTCAAGCTATTGCGAATACGATGAACGGTGTATTCCCAACAACTGCAGCTGGCTGGAAAGCCCTGCCGGGCGTGGGTCCCTATACGGCAGCGGCTGTTTCGAGCATTTGCTTCAACGAAGTCATACCCGCCATTGACGGAAATGTCTTGCGGGTATTGAGCCGGTATTTAGCCATCACCGAACCCATCGATCGCCCTGCGGGTCGGAAACCCATTGATTCGTTTGCGTCTGAGTGGGTTCACCCCACGGAGCCGGGCAACCACAACCAAGCCTTGATGGAGCTCGGAGCCCTGGTTTGCAAGCCCCGCAATCCGGATTGCACTTCTTGCCCGCTTTCGAATTCGTGCCGTTCCGTTCAATTAATACCTGGTCAAACCCCCACGCCCCCAATCAAGGCCGGTAAAACACGCGTCGAAAATGTAGCCTTGACTTTTCATGTGGTCACCGACGGCCGCCGCGTTTGGATGAAGCAGCGGCCGCAAACAGGCATTTGGGGAGGTTTGTGGGAGTTTCCTTCCACGGAAACGAACGAGGCGAATTCTGCCGGGTCCCAACTTTCAGACGAAAACCTGTTCAATTCCTGCGAAAGCCAAGGCCAATGGGGAGAGTCGTTTATCCATGTCTTGAGCCATCGGCGGCTCCACTGCCAATTTTGGATCTGGAAAGCCCCGACGACAGTCACGCCAGATTCAGGTCAATGGCTCACCTGGCATGAGGCGAAAAACCTCCCCATCCCGAGAGCGCTTGACAGATTTTGGCACGATCTTGAAAAATCGCTCTCCTCAAAATCTGTAAGCTAAGCGGCCTTGAATTACTTTTGATTCATGGCCGGCATCAATAAAGCAATCCTCGTAGGCAATTTGGGCAAAGATCCCGAAATGCGCTACACGCCCAATGGCGTTCCCGTATGTTCTTTTCCCATGGCGACTTCGGAAACGTACAAGGATCGAAATTCCGGAGAACGCATCACCCAAACGGAATGGCACAATATCGTGATCTGGCGAGGCATGGCGGAAACCGCTGAGAAATTCCTCAAAAAAGGGTCACAGGTGTACATTGAGGGGAAAATCAAAACGCGTTCTTGGGAGGATCAACAAGGTCAAAAGCGTTACACAACAGAGATTGTCGCTGACGTCATGCAACTGCTTGATCGGCCTGATGGAACTTCTCGGCCCGTTGCCCCTTCCGTGGCCGAAGAAGCAACGCAAGCGGCAGCGAATGGCACACCCGATCCTGCCGGTAGCTCCTTGACCTGCCAGTTGGCCAGCAGGATATTGAGGTCGTCGGTGCCGACGCGCCAGCATCCGGCCTTGCTGCATTGGGCCTGGTGGTCAAAGTCAGCACAGATCCCGCCGGGGATAATATTGATCTGGTCGCCGATCACCTGCCAGGCAGGCAGGAAAAGATTCAGATCGTTTGTGCCCACATGCCATGAGCCGGA
>JBMSHA010000171.1:0-4500 GCA_049416245.1 Flavobacteriales bacterium
CAATCTGAAAATGCCTTGCATGTGGTGCGATTTTTGGAATCACATCCGAAGGTGACCCGAGTTTATTTTCCTGGATGGCCGAGTCAAGGATCAGATCAAATGGCTATTCATCAGAAGCAAAGTGCGTCACATGGCGCTATGATTTCTTTTGATGTTCAGGGAGGAGAATCTTCTGCGTTTACAGTGCTGAATAATGTTCTCCTGATTAAACTCGCTGTGAGTTTAGGGAGTAATGAAAGCCTGGCACAGCACCCGTACCACATGACCCATGCAGACATGCCCGATGATGAAAAGGAATCATTGCACCTCACTGACGCGATGATTCGTCTAAGCGTTGGCATTGAAGACCCCGAAGATTTAATCCAAGACCTCCGTCAAGCGTTGGACCTCGTTTAGTACATTTGCCCTGCGTGGAAGGATTTGTCCGATTGCAACCACGGTAAAAAATGCTAAAGACGGAGTCTCCTCTTGGCATTTTTGATCCTAGTCCGCCTCAAAAACATGATGCTATGAGCTATTTATTTACCTCCGAGTCCGTTTCCGAAGGACATCCTGATAAAGTCGCTGACCAAATTTCAGACGCACTGGTAGACCATTTTATTGCTTTTGACCCCGAGTCCAAAGTAGCCTGTGAAACCTTAGTGACCACCGGGCAAGTGGTACTCGCTGGCGAAGTAAAGTCCAAAACATACATTGATGCGCAAGAAATCGCACGCGATGTGATCCGTAAGATTGGGTATACCAAATCGGAGTACATGTTTGAAGCAAATTCCTGTGGGGTGTTGAGTGCCATTCATGAGCAGTCGCCTGACATCAACCAAGGGGTAGATCGCGCTTCCAAAGAAGAGCAAGGTGCAGGAGATCAAGGCATCATGTTTGGCTATGCCACGAATGAGACCGACAACTACATGCCCTTAGCGCTTGAACTAAGTCACTTGTTATTGCGCGAGCTAGCCGCTATCCGTAAAGAGGGCAAATTCATGAAGTACTTGCGCCCTGACTCAAAAAGTCAAGTAACCATTCGATACAGTGACCGCGATGTGCCTGAAGCCATCGACACGGTCGTAATTTCTACCCAGCATGATGACTTCGCGGACGAGAAGTCGATGCAAGAAAAAATTGCGGCGGATATTCAACGCTACCTTATCCCTCGCATTAAGAAACAGTTGCCAAGACGCATTCAGCGCCTGTTCAATGCTGACGTTCGTTATTTGATCAACCCCACGGGTAAATTTGTTATTGGAGGCCCGCATGGCGATACTGGTTTGACCGGACGTAAAATCATCGTCGATACCTACGGGGGTAAAGGAGCTCACGGCGGAGGAGCTTTCTCTGGAAAAGACCCCTCCAAAGTAGATCGTTCCGCCGCATATGCGGCACGTTATGTGGCCAAAAATCTGGTCGCAGCGGGTGTTGCCAAGCAAGTTTTGGTCCAATTGGCCTATGCCATCGGCGTGGCCGAACCCGTTGGCTTCTATATCAACACATACAACACAGCCAAAGTAAAAGGAGCTGATGGAAAGAAGTTGACCGATGGCGCCATTGCGCAAACTGTCAAGTCTTTGTTCGACTTGCGCCCCTATGGGATTGAAACCAAATTTGGCCTTCGGCAACCCATATATGCTGAAACAGCGGCTTATGGCCACATGGGACGAAACCCTGAAACCGTAGAAAAGGTCTTCAAACGCCCAGGCAGCGCCGGGATTGAAGTGAAAACGATGAAAGTCAATCTCTTCACTTGGGAAAAGTTGGACTCCGTAACGGCCATCCAAAATGCCTTCGGCCTCTAGGCCCATTTTCTACTTTAACCAAAAAGGGCGCCCAATGGGCGCCCTTTTTATTTAAGAACGTTTAGTTCCTAATAACGGTACGTTTCAGGTTTGAAGGGGCCCTCAACGGTTACACCGATGTAATCCGCTTGATCTTTCGAAAGGGTATCCAATTCTGCGCCGACCGCGGCCAAATGCAAGAAGGCCACTTTCTCATCCAGGTGCTTAGGCAAAGTGAATACTTCGTTAGGATATTTACCCGGATTCGTGTACAACTCGATTTGAGCCAAGACTTGGTTGGTAAAGCTATTCGACATAACAAAGCTGGGGTGACCTGTGGCACATCCTAGGTTCACTAAGCGACCTTCCGCCAAGATGACAATGTCATTCCCGTCGATGTTGTACAAATCAACTTGCGGTTTGATGGTGGACTTCGTATGGCCGTAATTCTTATTTAACCAAGCCATATCAATTTCATTATCGAAGTGGCCAATGTTACACACAATGGCTTTGTCGCGCATGCTCTTGAAGTGACGATCCACGATGATGTTTTTGTTCCCCGTTGAGGTGATGACAATGTTGGCCATGCCCACGACGTCATCCATGCGGCGAACTTCAAATCCATCCATCACCGCTTGCAGGGCGCAGATTGGATCGATTTCCGTGACGATGACACGTGCACCGGCTGCCTTAAAGGATGCAGCGGTACCCTTGCCTACGTCGCCGTAGCCCGCGCAAACAACTACTTTACCTGCGATCATGAGGTCGGTGGCGCGACGGATGGCGTCAACAGCCGACTCACGGCAACCGTATTTATTGTCAAACTTGCTCTTGGTCACACTATCGTTCACATTGATAGCGGGCATGGGCAAGGTGCCTTTGATCATTCGCTCGTACAAACGGTGTACGCCCGTAGTCGTTTCTTCGGATAAACCGCCGATACCGGGAGCCAATTCAGGGTAGCGGTCCAAAACCATATTGGTCAAATCACCTCCATCGTCCAATATCATGTTCAGGGGCTGTTTGCCTTCACCGAAGAACAAAGTCTGCTCGATACACCAATCAAATTCTTCTTCATTCATCCCTTTCCATGCATACACAGGAATGCCTGCTGCAGCAATGGCGGCGGCGGCGTGATCTTGGGTCGAGAAAATATTACAAGAAGACCATGTAACATCCGCACCCAGTTCAACGAGCGTCTCAATCAGAACTGCCGTTTGGATGGTCATGTGCAAGCACCCTGCGATGCGTGCACCAGCGAGAGGCTTACTTGCGCCATATTCCTCACGAAGGGCCATGAGTCCGGGCATCTCTGCTTCAGCTAGTGTAATCTCTTTGCGGCCCCAATCGGCCAAGGACATGTCTTTGACTTTATAGGGTATATAGTTGGTGGATGCCATAATTTCCTTGAATTTCGCGTTGTTTATGGATTCAAACGGCAAAGGTACAATGAAGGTTCAAGTTGAACCCGTTCAGCTTGGATATTTCACGGTAAAAACGAGCCGTATTCGGATATCTTCCAAGCACGCTATTCCTGCCCTCTCACCCAGCGATCAGTCCAGATGGGCAGAACTCACCTCCGAGGTTCGGAGGCAGCAGTTTCTAGCGGCACGTTCGGCCTTGGAGGCCATTCAGCCCGAAAGCCTGGCACAATTAACCTACCCGGAAGGCGCACCTACACTGCCAAGTGGCTATGTTAGTTTCAGCCATGGAGGGGCGCATGCTGTGGCCGTTCATCACCCGTACTTGTCGGTGGGAGTTGACATCGAGGGGCCTCGGCCTCAGTTGGAACGCATTGCCCGAAAATTTCTTCATTCCGAGGAACTATCGTTCCTCGACGGACACCCAGAAAGGGAATGGCTCCTTCGGGTGGCATGGGGAGCAAAAGAAGCGGTGTACAAAGCTGCCCAAGTGAAAGGATTGGCCTTTGCGGAGGGAATTCGATTCACTCAATGGCCCAATGAGAATGGCACTTTTTCCATCTCTGTTCCCGGCAATGATGAGCGATCCGATGCCCATTTCTTATTGCGAGCGAAAGCGGTAGAAGTTTCTGAAAATCACAGCGACTGTTTGGTGACGGCCATTCAGGTTCCCCAACCCCTCCACGTCGTGGTCACGGGGCCGGAGTCCTGCGGAAAAAGCACCTTGGCCGCCGGACTTCAAAAAACCTTGGGCTACCCCATGGTGGAAGAAATGGCGCGTCATTACATGGAGTCTATTCAGCGTGCTGCCACCGCGGACGACCTTTTAGCCATTCTAGATTTGCAACAGCAGGCACAAAAAGATACCCTATTGCCGCGGCATTCATTCGGAGAAAAAAGCCAAAAAAAGAGCCCTGCTGAGGTCGTTATTCACGACACCGATGAGCAGACCCTCCTCCTGTGGATGGAGGAAAAATTTGGTCCCGCGCCTCAAAAACTTCAAGACGCAGCCGACCAGCCCTTGGCCCATCTATATCTGCTCTGTGGTGCTGAAATTCCTTGGCAACCGGACCCCCTGCGCGAAAATCCATACGACCGAGATCGGCTGTATACATGGTTCCGAAAGCGCTTGGAAACTTTGGGACGGCCCTTTGTGGACGTGTCCGGAAGTGAGGGGGTTCGCCTCGAAAAAGCGCAGCAAGCTATTGCCATGGCTCTGGGCCATTCGGTGAAGTAACGGGCGAATTCGAAAGGAATTTCCCCTACCTTTGATCCCACACAGGGGTGCCGGATTCGGCTGAGATGATACC
>JBMSHA010000172.1:0-4487 GCA_049416245.1 Flavobacteriales bacterium
CTTGATACAGCGCTGTCCCCTCTATTTTGTGAGTAATCATTTCATCCGTGACGCTCCCTATGGACTTTCCCGGGTTTCCAACAATGAGACTCCGTTTTGGCCAATTTGTATTCGCTTTGACCAAGGTCAGTGCGCCCACGATACTTTCATCACCTAGCCGTACTCCATCCAACACAACTGCATTCATTCCGACCATGCACTGCTCACCAATTTGGGCTCCGTGGATCATGGCGCCATGGCCAATGTGTGAACCGTGTTTAAGCCATACCGTTTCTTGAGGAAACATGTGAATCACGGCATTTTCTTGCACATTGCAGCCGGCTTCTAAAATGATTTTACCCCAATCCCCGCGAAGCACAGCACCAGACCCAACGTAACAATCCGGGCCAATGGTCACGTGGCCGATGACCGTTGCCATTGGATGAACATAGGCCGACGGATCGACGACAGGGATCATGTTTTTGAAGGATTGAATCACCCGATTAAAGTTGTGCGTTTTTCAAAACCGTTGCATACCCCTGCCCTACGCCAATGCACAAGGTCACTAACGCATATCGCTTACCAGTCCGCACCAATTGACGCGAAGCCGTGAGTAACAATCGAGCCCCTGTCATACCCAATGGATGTCCCAAGGCAATGGCTCCACCCAGCGGATTGATGCGCTCGTCCCGATCAATCATTCCCCATGCACGTGTGCACGACAAAGCTTGCGCGGCGAACGCTTCATTCAATTCAATTAAGTCCACGTCATCCATCGTGAGGCCCGCCCGCTGAAGCGCAACTTCGGAAGCCCTTACTGGACCAATCCCCATGATTCTCGGCTCCACTCCCACCACTGCGCTGGAAACGACCTCTGTCAACGGCTGGAGATTGTGCGATTTCATGCCAGCTTCATTGGCTAGCAGCATGGCCGCTGACCCATCATTCAAGCCTGAGGCATTCCCAGCAGTAACAGTCCCGCCCTCCTTACGAAATGCCGGCCTCAATTTGGCCAACACCTCTGTCGTGGTTGTGGGCTTCACAAATTCATCCCGGTCAAAAACAAGGTCATCTTGTTTGCGTCTAGGGATGTTGACTGCGGCAATCTCTTCGGCGCGTTCAGCAAAAGTGGCCGCCGCCTTTTGTTGAGACCAAGCCGCAAAGGCGTCTTGATCTTCTCTTGAGACTCCATAAAGATCAACCAGGTTTTCCGCTGTTTGCCCCATTCCATCGACGCCATACATTTCTGCAAGCTTCGCATTGACGAAACGCCACCCAAAACTGGTGTCATGCATTTCACTGTCGCGGCCAAAGGGTTTGGAAGCTTTCGAAATGACCCAAGGTCCACGTGTCATATGCTCCACACCACCCGCGATGACCAAGTCTGCGTCTCCGCAGTGCAACATCCGCGAAGCGTGAATGCCCGCTCCCATACCTGAAGCGCATAACCGATTGACCGTAGCTGCAGGAACCGAAAAAGGCAGACCTGCCAACAACGAAGCCATTCGGGCCACATTGCGGTTGTCTTCCCCCGCTTGATTTGCACACCCCATCAAAACGTCGCCGATAGCTCCTGCGTCCAATTCGGGATGCCGTTCAATCAACTTTCGAATCGGAAGAGCAGCCAGGTCATCCGCTCGAACCGGTGCCAATGTTCCGCCAAAGTTCCCGATGGGTGTGCGCACTCCGTCTATGATGTATGCGTTCATGTTTTCAACGTGCTTCGTGTCAAAGATAATTGGTCGGCGGAGGCTGAACGGGTTGATTTGTCCACATTTTTGAATCCATATTCCGTAACCATGCGCTTCTCCGTTATTATTCCGCTATTCAATCGCCCCCAGGAGATTGATGAATTACTGGAGTCATTGACCCATCAAACTTATCAGGAATTTGAGGTGCTTGTCGTAGAGGATGGCAGCACAGAACGCGCCGAAGCGATAGTCGAAAAATACAGCGACCAGCTCGATGTAGCCTATTTCTTCAAAGAAAACTCACGGCAAGGATTTACGCGCAATTTCGGGTTTGAGCGGGCAAAGGGCGATTGGTTAGTGGTCTTCGATTCGGATTGTCTCATACCATCCCACTACTTTCAAAGTGTGGTTGATTTTTTGGTAGCTCATCCGGATACAGACGTTTACGGTGGCCCGGATGCAGCAGCAGCGGAATTTTCCGATCTGCAAAAGGCAATCAGCTACAGCATGACCTCCCCACTCACTACAGGTGGCATTCGGGGCAACAAAAGAAACGTTGGCGTTTACCATCCCCGCTCCTTCAACATGGGGATCTCGCGAAAGGCATGGGAAACGACAGGCGGCTATAGGATCAGCGTAAAAGGTGAGGATGTTGAATTCTCTATTCGCATTTTAGAGCATGGCTTGAAAACGGCTTTGATTACGGATGCCTTTGTGTACCATAAGCGCCGAACGAGCTTCAGTCAATTTCGTTCTCAAGTCCAGTTTTTCGGGCGAGCACGGGTTAACATTCGGAAATTCTACCCCGGTGAGCTGAAGCCTTTGCACTGGATGCCGGCCCTGTTTCTTCTTTATTGCACTTCCATCCTTCCTGTATGGCTCACGATGGGTGGAATAGTTTCACCGGGCTACCGCGCTTTGGGCGTATGCATGGCTTACACCGCGCCATTGATCATTTGGAGCCTCGCACTCCTGCTTCATGCCATGTGGCGAACGAAAAGCCTTCGGATTGCACTTCTGGCGCTTCGAGCGGGTTTCATCCAACTGACTTCCTACGGTTGGGGACTGTTGGACGAGTATGTGCGCGTAGTCTTATTCAAACTACATGATCCAACCATCGGAGAAATTCGCGAGGTCCCTCGCCCCCAGAAGCATTAAATGCCTCCAATAATTGGATCAAAGACGAATCGCTGAACGAGGACGACCTCACCGTTGTAGACGGCATACATCCTCGCCCCATCCCATTCGTTCAGGTTTCCATAATCGTCGTATGTATCCGTAACGGGTGCCTTCCAAAACAATTCCACTTGGGTCGAAACGGAATCCCCTATCCCCCAAGCGCGCAATGTGAAAGCAGGTTTCGCACGTTCGAGCAAACTGTCTTGTGCAGCGGAGGACAGGTGATTATTGAAAGTTTCCAAATGGACCTTTCGGAACAAATTGAATCGGTCTTGCCAGAACAGCGTGTCTTGACGTGAATTCAGGGATGCTCCCGAGACATCCAGATTAGCTGCATCATCCACTTCCAAGAGATATGACCGGGGCCGGGCTCCGTGAATTTCTATTTGAGCTTTTGAAAGCGAATTTCCCGGGAAATCAAAAATCCCCGTGTACCGCCATTCACGCTCATCTGTAAAAAACCGAGTGGACAAAAAGCCCGTAAAGCCTTCCATGTGCACGATAAACGGCTCATCAGCTATGGAGCCTTGTTCGTCCCCCAGCACCATGTAGGTGCCTGTGTGATTTTGGGTTGCAGTGCCAATGTACCAGGTTTTTACCGGATTGGCGCCGCCTTGGTAGATTTCAACCTTCTTTGCTCTTCCGGCAAGCAGGCGATTCACGTTTTCGCGTTCGGCGTGTGGTACAGGACTCTATACCCGTGCACGCAAAAACGGTTTAAGCAACAAATCGACGGCATCCTTGCGTGCCAAATAACGCCCATTCAACTGCCAATAGCGACCCGGCAATCGCTCCAATAAAGCGGTATTCCCATCTTTGTCAGCAATGAAGATTTTGTCAACGGATGCTGTGTCTGCAATTGAAAAAGATGCCGCATCCACCGTCACAATTTCCGCTTGGTTCTGCCCGAGGTAATGTCTCAATCCCGCAACGACTGCCGTAACAAATAGAAGCAGGTAGAATAGGCGCAGGTTCTTATTCATTTGGCTGATTATTTGCGGTTATCCATGGACGGCTGTGTTTTCTTTTTCGCATCGAAGTGAACGCCAAACCGAGCATTCCGACCAAAATCAAAGGAATGGCCATGGCCACCATCTGCCAGGCCAGCCGTTCACGCCGAACGCGTTCGGCATTGAGGGGCCTTAGAGCAATGGTTCGGGACCTGACTGAAATAGACGCTTGGTCGTTCAATAAGTAGCTGACTGCATTGCGAAGAAACTCCTTGTTATCGTACACCACTCTTCCAGCTTGGCGGTCGTAGCCCAAAGGAAGAATCATGGGGCCGTTGGGACCGTTTTTGACTTGATTACGCACAACGTCCCCATCACCAATCATGAGTTGAGCCGTCGGAACGCTTTGCTCTTGGAACGCAAAATCCACATCATTCTTCAATGCATCGGGCAATCGATTTTTGAAGGCCGATTCGAAGGTTCCTTCAACCAACACAGCTAAAGGCTGCTGTGGCAGGGGATTTTGGGTGAAATATGCGGGCGTCAACTCCACCACATTGCTTGAAACACGCACCGGCGCCTTGTACTCTCGTGACATTTCGGAAGTGGCAAGCAGAACCGTTTTTTTGAGGAGACCTCCGACGCCCACGGTGTCCAATCGCGAGGCGAAATCAAATTTTACGGGATC
>JBMSHA010000173.1:0-4481 GCA_049416245.1 Flavobacteriales bacterium
TCGCCATGTTCTGGTAGAATCGGTAGGTTGTTTGACCCGGCACCAAGTCCTCAGCATGCACCTCAACGGTCAAGGTATATGAACTACCGCCTTCACATTCAGCCCCACAGTAAACGCAGCTTCCGTCGTCTTCTGTAGCATCCACGGTGTAGTTACACGCTACCGGATCCATGCAGCCCGGCACAATTAACTCAGGAGAATACGGGGTAAAAGGGATGATTCCTCGAAATTCCTGGTTCGCGTCGCCTTCAACAAATACCTGAACCTGCATTTGCCCAGTAACTTCTCCATTTGTTGTGATCTGTCCAACCAAAACACGCAAGTCCTCACCTGCAAATGCCGCGTGTGTGAAGTCGCAGGTCGTCAAATCACTGGATCACAAGGGAATAATGTAAAGAGGGCTGTTCCAGTCGGGTCGTTAATCAATACATCTTCACCCGAGGCAAACTCTTCAAGAAGGTTGATTTCTCCAGCTGCCAAATTCACCTCAACGCCCTCACTCGCTGTACTTCCTCCAATGGTCAACCAACTGTCGTAATTCAACTCAGGAAAAAAAGGCAGCACCGAAGGATTGACCCATGCACCAACTTCCTCCCCCAGCACTTCGTCATTGTACCAAGTAGGCGTCGACGTAGAATAGATCATCATGGGATTTTCCTCCTCCCCCGAGATGCAGGACAAAAAGTCAGATTCATTGACCATTTCCAAATACAACCGGTACGTTGTGTAGCCGGTCAAGTCAACATTACCAACGACACCTTCGTGCTCGATGTAAGACTCGATGACAATTTCGTAACCTGGAGGCACTCCGGGTGACGGCGTTTCAACAGGTGTCTGGGCAATTCCGAATAGGGCCGCGGCTACCGCGGAGAATAGGCATAACAGCTTTCGCATGAGGTGGCGATTTGGTATGGTTCAAACAACAGGATGCATGCACATTGCTGCGCGCGCACGAAGCGAATGTAACCGAAAGGCGCCCAAAAAGCAAACAGCCGTTTTTATTTCATCCTTATTTTTTTAACATCCATCGAGCACAAAGGAATGTCTGGCGAATAATTTGAAAATAGATAGCAGATAAGCGCCCAAGGCCTTCCGAATGAATCTCCCCCTAATCAGGTTTACCAACATTTTCCGTGCAAACTTTGATTTTTCGATTATCTTTGCCCGCCCAATGGTACTATAGCTCAGTTGGTAGAGCAACGGACTGAAAATCCGTGTGTCCCAGGTTCGAATCCCGGTAGTACCACGAAAGCCAGCACTTGCTGGCTTTTTTTATGCACTCACCCCTAGCTTTGCATTCAATAGCTCCTATCCATTGATGGAAAAGCCTCATTTTTTGTATCACGATTCGATTCAGCCAGAGTCAGAGCCAGACACGGCTTCGTCTCCGGCGTTCACCGTCAGTGGTTTGAATCGCTTTTTACATCATATTCAAGACCAAGGACTATTCAAAAACCCGAACATTTATAAAAACAACAACGATCGGACCATCTTTTTGATTGATAGCTTTTTCCAAAAAGAATTCAATCCAGGATCGCATCCAAACATCCCGAAAAACGCATTGTTTTTTTGGATGTCTCCTGGAGAAAAATCGAAATCCCTTCGATCAGTCGAAAGCATCTGGAAATGGATGGTAGAAAACAACGTTCAGCGATCAGATTGGGTCCTGATCATGGGAGGAGGAACGGTTTTGGATACCGGCGCATTCGCTGCTTCCACATTTCAACGCGGCCTCAACTTTTCGCTGATTCCAACCACCCTATTGGCCATGGTGGATGCGTCCATTGGTGGGAAAAACGGGGTGAACTTTTTATCAAACAAAAACTATATCGGAACCATCAACTTGCCTCGTTTCATTGCAACCGACTTTGCGTTTTTAGATACCTTAAGCAAAAGCCAAATTCTGGAAGGGTGGATGGAAATGGTGAAACATGGGCTAGTTCATGATGCACCCCACTGGCTTGAACTTTCCAAGCAGGAGCACCTGCCTGAAAAGCGTGCACTTATTCCTTTTATCCAGCGTTCTGCGGAAATCAAACAAGCCGTGGTCCAGGACGATTTACTCGAGTCTGGCGCTCGGAAAAAACTGAACTTCGGACACACCATTGCGCATGCCTTGGAAGGTTTAGCTCAACGCTCCGATATCGCACTTACCCACGGGGTGGCTGTGGGCATCGGGATGATTTTTTCACTCGAGTTTTCAAGTGCATTATCCCCATCGGGTCAGTCGCGTTCCCATTTCGATAAGGCACGCCAGCGCATACAGGGATGGCTGGATGAAGCTGCTGACGTAGGCGTGATAACGTGGGCCAAACAATGCAATCCTGAGGAGGTCTGGCGTCGTATGCAGGGGGATAAAAAAAACCGTTCAGGTCAGGTTTTGGAAGTTGCGCTCAAAGAAATCGGTTCAGCGACCTGGGATCAACCGATGGAGTTGGGTCAATTTTTGGCCGTATGGAAGCTAGCGATGTCCTAATTTTGCGCTATGGAATTGAAGGCTGCAGCATTGGCAGAACGAGTGAATGGAATCATTGAGGGCAATCCTGATGTTTTGTTGAATGCTGTTGCTAAAATCGAGGAGGCCCAGGCCGGAAGCTTGACTTTTTTAGCCAACTTGGACTATGAACCGCATTTGTATGCCACACGAGCAAGTGCAGCTTTGGTTCCCCAAGATTTCAGCCCAAAGCAACCGCTCCCCGATTCGCTGACCCTCATCCGCGTGGAAGATCCCTATGGAACACTGGCCGAAATTTTAACTTTCGCTCAAGCCGAATCACAGTTTGCTCCGGGCATTCATCCTACCGCGTTCGTTCATCCAAAAGCCAGCGTTGGGGAAGATTGTTACATCGGAGCGTTCACCGTGATTGAAGAAGGGGCTTCGTTGGGAGCAGGATGCCAGCTCCATGGACATGTGGGCGTAGGACGAAATGTGCATATTGGCGAGGGATGCACCCTGTACCGAGGTGTTCAAATCATGGATGGTTGCCACATAGGCGCGCGTTGTATCTTGCAAGGAGGCGCCATTATCGGTTCTGACGGCTTCGGCTTTGCACCGCAACAAAACAATGGCTACCAAAAGGTTCCACAAATTGGAAATGTGGTCATCGGTGATCAGTGCGAAATCGGTGCGGCGACCACCATTGACCGGGCGACCATGGGATCGACCGTCATAGAAACGGGAGTCAAGTTGGACAACCACATACAAGTAGCCCACAATGTGCGCATAGGAAGTCATACGGTCATCGCGGCTCAAACTGGCATCGCTGGCAGCACCGTCATCGGCTCACGCTGCATGATCGGCGGCCAAGTGGGTTTTGCGGGGCACATCCGCGTTGCCGACGGCGTCAAAGTCGCAGCACAATCAGGCGTTACTAAGAGCATTCACGAAGCGGACTCCGTTTGGCAAGGCACACCCGCATTGCCCATCCGGGATTATCAGGTTCAACAAATTACCCTTCGGAAATTAATTCGATCCTTAGCTTTGCAGCGAATTGACGCGTTGGAAAAGAAATTGAGCTAACCCATGTCGAACCTGACTCACCAGAGAACGCTTACAAAATCGGCAGAATTCTCCGGAATTGGCTTACATACAGGTGAGGAAATCGCCATGACCATCTTGCCGGCCCCCGAAAACCACGGTTACAAGTTTCAACGCGTCGACCTGCCAGGACAACCGATTATTGATGCCGATGCTGATCGGGTTGTGGGAACCCAACGAGGAACGACACTTGAACAAAATGGTGCCCAAGTGCACACTACAGAGCACATCCTCGCTGCACTATACGGGTGTGAAGTCGACAACGCTCTCATCCAGCTCACTGGCCCTGAAATACCGATCATGGACGGGAGTGCCCAGGATTTTGTCGAGGCTTTTGAGTCGATTGGATACACCGAGCAGAACGCTCCTCGTGTCTACTTCAAACTGCGGGATAACATCGCCTACGAAGACAAAGAGAAAGACGTCGAAATGCTGGCTGTGCCCGAGCCATCTGACGAATTCAGATTGACTGTCATGGTGGATTACCACAGCCCAGTTCTCGGCACGCAGCACGCCAGCATGTATAAACTGCGGGACTTCAAGCATGACATCGCTAAATGCAGAACCTTCGTTTTCTTAAAGGAAGTCAAGCAGCTTGCCCAAGCCGACTTGATCAAAGGTGGAGACCTCAACAATGCAGTCGTCCTGATTGAACGCCCGTACGAAGAAGAAGAATTGCAAGAAATTGCAGATCTCGTTGGCAAGCCAAATCTGCACGCTCGAGCCGATGTGCCGGGTGTTTTGAACATCTCTCCCCTGCGCTACCAAAATGAACCCGCTCGGCACAAATTGCTTGATATCATGGGAGATTTGGCTTTGACAGGGAAATTCATTCAGGCGCATATTCTGGCCGCACGACCCGGCCATGCTGGAAATGTTTCATTCGCGAAAATCTTGAAGAAGAAGATGAAAGAAGAAATTGGCAAACCCAACTTGGATGTCG
>JBMSHA010000174.1:0-4449 GCA_049416245.1 Flavobacteriales bacterium
TGAAAACATCCAGTCCCGAGCGTTGAGCATGTGGGGTTGCATGAAGGCATCTTCGGCCAAATAGGGAACGTGCCGACGGAGGGAACGCTGCAGCGCCGCAAGCGCAGGCGCCATTCCATCCGAACCGCGCAAGTCACAAGCCTGGGCCGCGGTGATGCATTCTACTGCCAGAATTTGCTCCACATTATCAATGATTTTCCAAAGTTTCAAGGCGCTGTTGGCCCCCATGCTCACATGATCTTCTTGACCGTTGCTGCTGTCAATCGTGTCAGCTGCACTCGGCGTACACAACTGCTTGTTTTGTGAAACCAGCGAAGCGGCCGTGTATTGTGGAATCATGAATCCACTGTTTAGTCCTGGATTGGCCGCGAGAAAGGCAGGCAAATCGTGTTTCCCAGAAAGCAATTTGAAGGTACGCCTTTCGGAAATGCTTCCCCACTCATGCGCGGCGAGCGCCATTGACTCCAAAACCAAGGCCAACGGTTGGCCGTGGAAATTTCCACCACTCAACACCTTTCCTGACTCCGGAAAAATCAAGGGATTATCGGTGACTGCGTTGATTTCATTTTCAAGCACTTCCCGGGCAGCATTCAAGGCGTTGCGGCTGGCACCGTGAACTTGAGGAGTGCATCGGAACGAATAGGGATCTTGGACCTGCGTGCGGGGTTCGGTTTGCCAACGACTGCCGGCCAACCAATCTTGGACATTCTGCGCCACCAATTCAGCACCCGCTTGATTCCGAATGCGGTGAATGTCCAAATCGAAGGGCTCAATGCGGCCGTGCCACGCTTCTAGCGACCAAGCACACAAGGCATCAGCCCAGTCGGCAATGCGTTCCAAGCGTTGCAGTGCCATGACGCCGTATCCCAACATCAATTGCGTGCCGTTGATCAATGCCAACCCTTCTTTCGCTCCCAATGTCAATGGCTCCCAGCCCTTGGCCGACAACACGTCCATCGCTGGCACAGCCATCCCTTCCACCTCCAATTCCCCTTCACCTATCAACGGAAGCACCATGTGGCTGAGCGGCGCCAGGTCTCCACTGGCTCCAAGCGACCCTTGACTGGGTACGACAGGGAACAACCCGGCATTCCAATGTGCAATCAATCGTTCGACCGTAGCCAATTGGACACCACTGTGCCCCTTGCACAGCGCTTTGATTTTCAATAATAGCATGGCCCGGACGATCTGGGCTGGGACATCATCTCCCACGCCACATGCGTGGGACATCAACAGATTCCGCTGCAATTTGCTGAGTTCTGAGTCGCTCACTTGGGTGTGAGCGAGGTCACCAAACCCCGTGTTCACCCCATAGATCACATGTCCTTCAGCCGAATTCAGCAACGACTCAAGAAAAGAACGGCAAGCAACAATAGCGTCCGTTGCATCCACACCAAGATTCAATTTAGGCTCGGCGGCAACATAAGACCAAACCGTCTGGACGTCCCATCGGTCGTTGACGATTTCACGGGTAGTAGGCTGTTTTTCCACCCGCCGAAGATACTGCGATTGGCTCCGTTCACTGAATCGTATCTTCGACACATGATCACACGGCTCCAATCCATTTCCTACTTATGCATGCTTGCGGCTCTTATAGGGAGCAAGTCCAACAGCATTTGGGCGCAAGATCAGTCCGTTCAAGTTTGGCCAGAAGTTAGCAGTGAAACGCTCGAAAATGGGATGCAAACGTGGACGCTGAGCTCCGATGCATACGCGCATTCGACGGCGGTGTTTTCTTGGGATTACAAACGTGCACTTGGATTGGAAAAGGCGGGCTTGCACGAAGCCATGGCACGGTGCATCTCGGCAGCCATTGCCCAAGATACCGTTGGAACGGGGTGGTCCATGGAGTGGGACATTCAGGATCGTAAGGCCGTTGTTAACGGACCTGCGGATTTGCAGCATTTATGGGGAAGCCGAATCATTGGGTCGATGATTTCTCCCGATTTCAAAGCGCTTTGGCCACCCATTCAGGCGGATTGGCTGGAATCGTGGTCGACAGAGATGGCAGAACCTGAGGTAGCCCAATCCCGTGTCAGTCGTTTCACCGTATTCGGGGCCCAACATCCCTTCGGCGAAATCCCAACAGCAGAATCCGTTTCCAACATCTCGTGGGAGGACATTCAGGCGTTTCATTCGACCTATTGGCGACCCAATAACGCAACACTGGTGCTTGCCTCGCCCTCTTCGAGCTTGGAACCCGATGGCGCTTTCCCCGGAGCATGGCGTGAGGCTCTGAGTCCCTGGATTCCCCGCATCGTCGAAGCATCTTCCATCATCAACCCGCCACGTCCGCGAGACATCCAAGCGGCCATCATCGATCGAAATACCGACTCCTTGCGTGTAACGGTTTCCCATATAATTCGCATGAAACCGGATCATCCCGATGCGCTGGGTTTGGCATTGCTCGATGCGAATTTGGAATGGGACGAAAGTGGATGTCAACTGGTGACGGATGAAATCATGGGAACCTGCGCATGCCAATGGATGGATACCGCAGAAGAAATCGAGGCCCATGTGCAACGTCTGTTGGATCAGATGCGGGACGCCACGGCGGAATCGATAGCAGAATCCAAAATGGACACACTCCGGAAGACCTTGTTGGAATCCGTATCACGTAAACTTCAACAAGCTGCAACGGCAGCAGAAATTTGGACAGAGCATGCATCCATGCGTGTGCGTTCTGCAGCGGAGTTGGAATCCGCTTTGGAAGGCATCACGAATCGAGACATCCGACGCATCGCAATCAATTACCTCCGGCCCAACAACCTCCAAATTGTGGTCCAAGGGAATCGTGACGCGTCAATCAATGCTTTGACATCCTTCTTAGAACGTGCAGACTTTCGGTTCTTCGACAGCCTAGCCCATCCGATAAGCAACTACGCCCCTGCTCCCCCGGGCGTCACAGCCCAGGATGTCGTAGACTCTTTTTACGAAGCAAGCGGGGGGATCAGCACCTTCGAAACCCTCAAAGGCCTCATGCAACGCGGAACCATGACCGCTGGAGGAAGCATGGTGATGAATTATGAATCCCTCGATGCCTACGGAATTGGGCACCGAACAACGTTCTCGCTTGAGGATCAGGTTATGATGGAGTACCGAATCCGAGAGCGCGATGGCATTTCATTCCAGATGGGCAAACAACGTGATATGACGGAAGCCGAATTCCTGCGGTATCAACATCATTTGATCCCAGATTATTTGCGGCATGTGACCGATTGGGGATATGAGCTCGAGTTGGCGGGGACTTCGGTCTTGGATGGCCAGGAATCGTTGGTGATTGAAATGAGTCGGAAGGGAACGTTGGTGCATTCATTCTTTTTTGATGCAAACTCGAGGTTGTTGGTTCAATCAAAGGAAGTTAGGAATGGTCCGACCGGCCCGGTCGAGTTGACCACAACTTATGGTGATTATCAATGGTTTGAAGGCATTAAATTGCCGCGTCAAATTGACCAACTTTCCAACAATCAAAAAATGAACATCCGCGTTGAGGAAGTCAAATTGAATCCCCGAGTCGACAAAGCTATATTCGCGTGGGAATGAAGAATTCGAATCCACTTGTTGCGCTTGAAGGTGTTTCGATTGCGCAAGCCGAACACGCGGTCTTGAAAGATGTCCACTTGGAAGTTCAATCCGGAGAACTCGTCTATCTGATAGGCAAAACGGGCTCAGGAAAAAGCTCCCTTTTGCGCTGTTTGTATGGGGATCTACCCTTGACCCATGGAAAGGGTTTGGTTTGCGGCCACGACTTGAGCCTGTGCAATCGCAAAAACGTGCATGAATTGCGGCGGGATTTGGGCATTGTATTTCAAGATTTTGCCTTGCTACACGATCGCTCAGCCTACGACAATTTGGACTTTGTGCTACAGGCTACGGGTTGGAGCAAAGGCGTCGCCCGTGAAAGTCAGATTCAAAGCTGTCTCGATGCGGTGGGTTTGGGTACTAAAGGATACAAAATGCCCCACGCGCTTTCAGGAGGCGAACAGCAGCGATTGGCCATCGCGCGCGCGTTGCTCAACGAGCCCCCCCTGATTATCGCCGATGAGCCGACCGGCAACCTCGATCCGGAAACCACCGAAGGCATCATGCAGTTGTTGCATGACCTCGTTCGAAACGACCGCTCTGTCATCATGGCCACCCACGATCATGATGCATTCCGTCGCTTCCCCGGTCGCGTGCTTCGATGCGGCGAAGGGAAAATTGAAGAGTTCATACCGGCATAACCCACGCACCATGGAAGCGACGATTAGCGTCATCATTCCGGTCAAATCAGACCCCAATGGATTGGCAACCACGGTAGATGCCTTGCTCAAAATCGATCGAAATCACGTTGAAATCATTGTCGTCGACGGAGGTGGCTGTCCGACCACTCAATCTTGGTTGCTCGAACACCAGCATGAAATTGACCATGTGCGATCAGCCAAAGACGGTGGTGTTTATGATGCCATG
>JBMSHA010000175.1:0-4423 GCA_049416245.1 Flavobacteriales bacterium
AAGTGAGGTATGGCAAAACCAAACGCGTAGGCCTCACTAAAGACCATCATCCCAAAATGGGCATCCAACGAAACCGTTTGTTCCATCCCGTATTGCAGTGCAGGATCTTCAACATCCCAGACTTCCAGGTTGTTGTCGAAAGACCATTGGTTGGCCATCAAACTCAAACCAAAGGAAACAGCATCGTAATTGTTCAGATCGATGGTGTACGACCCGCCCAATTCAATTCCTGTGCGCTTGATCGCTCCCCCGGTGTCATCCGAATACACCAAGCCGCCCACGCCTATTCGGTTCGGTAACGCCGTGTGACCACTCAACGTCATCGTTTCCGGCGCCCCATCAAAACCCGTCCATTGATTCCGATAGCTCATTGTAATCGGCGTTTCAGGCAGGGTTCCGGCGATGGCTGGATTGCTCAGAAACGGATTTGTCATGAATTGAGAGCGGCGAAAAAGCTGCTGTGCATTGGCATCAAGTGTGGCTGTGAACATCGCAGCCGTCGCCAAGAACAATGTCAGTTTGATATTTCTCATGACGTTCAATATTTCAAGGTTACCGTGCCGGTGATGGGATCGCGATCCCCAGCAAATTCAATCACATAATAATAATCGGCCATCGGCAGCGGCGCGTTGTTGTATCGACCATCCCATCGTTCTTTGTACCCGATCGAACGGAAGATCTCCTGCCCCCATCTGTTGTACACCATCACTTTTGCTGTCGGGAAAAACTCCAATCCACCCACAATCCATTCATCGTTGTAGCCATCTCCATTGGGCGTAATGGCCTCGGCAATGAAAAAGCAACCGATAGTTGGATCCACCGTAACCACCCGGGTCAACGTGCAACCTAGGCTATCCGTGACGACCACAGAATACGTGTCCTCATAAAGCCCTGTGGCGGTTGCTGTGGTCTGAGCGAGCTCATCACTCCACAAGTATTCAATCGGCTGGTGCCCGCCAACCACCGATGCTGTCGCCGTACCGTCTTGTTCGTTCCAGCAAGTCACCGGTGAACTCAGCATGTTGATGAGCATATCCGTATCCTCTTCTGCCGCAACAACAAACGTCGTGTCTTCAACACATCCCGTAGAATCGATGGCCGTGATGTTGTAAATGCCTTCATACAGGTTGAGCAAATCGATCCCCTGTTCCAGGACTTCCCAGGTGATGTCTCCAGTCCCTCCGATTGGGAAAATATTCACCTCGCCATCGAACATACCTGTGCAGGTCACATCCGTGACATCGATGAGCACCTCAATGGGGTCGGGCTCCAAGATTTCAAACTCAGTCGAATCTTGGCAACCGTTAGCATCAATCACGGTGGCCGTGTAATCTCCGGCGCACAAGGCCCCAAAATTGAAATCCTCCGCTCCGTTTAATGTCAATTGAACCGAACCCGTTCCGCCAGAAAAATCAACAATCGCAGTTCCGTCGCAATCTCCACCGCAAACCACATTTTCCAAAAACAGCCACTCAACGACAAGTGAATCCGGCTCTTCTATTTCCGCTGCAGCTGTGAGAATACAACCATTGGCATCCTCGACTGTGACACCGATGGGACCGGCATCGAGGTTCTCAATCGTGTACGGCAAAGCGGCTTCTTCGGGTTGAATCAAGGTCAATTCGCCGGTTCCACCAATCCCCTCTACTTCCAGCATGCCATCCGCATATGAAGTGCAAGTGATGATGGTGGGCGTCAAAATGAGCTGAATGGCATCGGGCTCAATGATCAGCTGAGGATCTGAACTCAACTCACACCCTGCTTCGTCCATGACCGTAACGACATATGTTCCTGCGACCACATCGAAACAAGGTTCGAATTGAAACGCGCCTGCAGGCGGATCAATCTGCCAGCTCAACGCACCCGTTCCTCCCGTTGCATTTTCTACGCAGATAGATCCATTGGATTCACCGTTGCAAGAAACATCCGTAAGAACCAAGTCAAATAGAATGGAATCCGGTGCCATCACCGAAAACGCTTGTTGCACGACGCATCCATTTTCGTCAATGGCGTTCGCCAGGTAATCGCCCACGCACAACCCATTTTCGTCATATGAATTCTCATCGGCATCGGAAACTTCGTAGTCGAACACACCAGAACCACCGAAGGCTTCAATGTTCACCTCACCTTCGCAAGCTTCCGCGCAAAGCAGATCGGTCACCGTTAATTGAATGGTTACCGGATCGGGTTCGTTGATTAAAGCTCCACCATCAACCGTACAACCGTTGGCATCCGTAACCTGCAGAAAGTAGTCCGCTGCTTCCAGGTCGGTCACCGTAAAGTTCACGGTGCCTTCTCCGGAGATGTTGGTTCCAAGGTTGGGCGAGCCCGCAAGCGTCAAGACACCGGTCCCGCCAGACATATACCCTTCAATCATGCCGTCACCGTAATCAAAGCATGTAATGTCTTCAGAAGTCACTTCCAAGACCAAAGGCTCAATACACGCAATGGTGATGGCTGTGTCAGCATCGCAACCGTTGCTGTCCGTGATTTCAAATTCCCACTCACCGTTCCCGTTGATTGAATCAAGACCGACCCATTGATTATTTCCATCCGGGAATTCAGCCGAGCCTGTGTTAGTAGCGGAAAACGCAACGATATCGAAAGGACCTGTACCTCCAACGTAATCAAGTTGAACGACGCTTGTCAAATCACCAGGACACACATTGTCTTCGAGCAACTCCCAACTCGCAATGAGCTCAGGTGGTTCTACAAAAACAAAAGCATCCGATGAGTCGCGGCATGTATTGCCATCCATGATGGCCACGAAATATTCTCCTTCAGGCAAATCAACGAACGTATTATCATCCACTTGCGAGGCAATCAATGTTGAGTCCGAGGCATCGAATAGTTCGTAAAGCATGGGGGATGCTCCATTGACGTTCACATCAATTTCGGCCAAGTCTCCAAAACAATCGATGGAATTCGTGACTGCAATTGAGGCATTGGATTGGGTGTACGTTTCACAAGGATTTGGCACCGATTCCGGGCCGTCTCCATTCCCTGTCATGCACCATTCTTGGAAAGGAGTTTGATTTCCGTTGATGAAAACTTGGAAACACGCCTCAAAGGAGAATGGCCCACACGTTGTGACCTGAGCGAATTGGATTCGCAAGTCATCACCTGCTGCTTCCGGTGTTACGGTAAAAATCAATCCCGCATCCTCCTGCTCTGAACACATATTAAGTGAATTGTAGGCAGAATTGGATAATGCCATTTGCTCACCCTCCGCGAAACCCAAAGTCCAATACGTATCGTAGACCACTTCAGGGAAAAAAGCGAACAACGCTTCATTTTGTGCTCCACCCAGCATAACATCACCCAGAGGCGGATTAAAGCAACCGCAAGGTGCATCGATGTAGAAAGGTTCTGTCCCCAAGATGGCGGCATCTGAATAGATCGCACTCAATTCGTCACCGGGATTTGTAAACTCCGCGAAGAGTTTATAAGTCACGTATCCATCCAAATCAGCATAGAGCGGATCTCCAGCAGCATTGAACGTGGTCGGTGCATAAAAAGCGGTATCCACTTCAACGGTCACTCCAGTCATTTGAGCAAAACCTGTGGTTCCTGAGATGATATACAGTGCAGAAAACAGGAGAAGTTGTTTCGCCTGCTGCAGCGAAATTAGGGGGTGTGGGAGTGAGAAATTCACGAGTTGTTTCATGAACAATGATTCAGGGTCTTTGGATTGAACAAGCTGACATCGTTAAACGTTGCTTGCCCAATTGAAAGCGCAAAATAGCGGAATTCAGTTAGATGAACACCATTCAAGGCTTTCCCCAAAGCTGTTCCACTTCAATTTTGGTGAGGTGACGCCATTTTCCAACCGGCAAATCCAATTCTAACCCCATGATTCTCACGCGTTTTAGTCGAATTACCCGATGTCCTAAAGCCTCGCACATGCGACGAATTTGTCGGTTAAGCCCTTGAACGAGAACGATGCGAAATGTTGTAGGCGATAACCTCTCCACTCTGCAAGGACGTGTGGTGGTGTCCAAAATCTGCACCCCACGGGACATGGTTTTGACAAAAGCATCGTCAAACGGCCGATTTACCGTAACGATGTACTCCTTTTCGTGCCCGTTCCTTTCTCGCAAAATGTGGTTGACGATTTCACCATCATCTGTCATGATGATGAGTCCTTCGCTCATTTTGTCCAATCGACCTACCGGGAAAATCCGAGTAGGAAAATTGATGAAATCCACAATATTATCCTTTTCGCGTCGGGTATCCGTCGTACACACAATGCCCACGGGCTTATGTAACGCGATGTAAACACACTCCTTTTTTTCCGGTTCAGCTACCTTTTTGCCGTGAACGGTGACTTCATCGCCAGGCATCACCTTAGTCCCCTTCTCCGGAACTGCACCGTTGATTTTGACGGCGCCCTCATCGATTAGTTTGTCAGCGGCACGGCGCG
>JBMSHA010000176.1:0-4389 GCA_049416245.1 Flavobacteriales bacterium
GATCGCTTGGAACTCGGGGATGAGGAAGCACTGCAACTGGTCAAGATGCGCCTAGAAGGACTGCAGTTGTTGCGCAAAACCCTCGGGGACGAAGCCATCGGCTTTCGTGCTTGCGGCAGCATCGAGTTCTTCGTCCCAGGCGGATTGAAACCGATGAGTGCTGACGCGTTGGATGAACTAAATCACTGGGTCAGCGGCGCAACTGCAGTTCCGAACACGTTCGAAATTTGCACCGCATCGAAGTTTTCCGAGTATGCCAGCCGTCCGGAAGAGCTGGCCATTTTTTCAAGATTGGAGGGTGTGATCGACACCGGTCAATTGAATCGCGCTATGCGCAAACGGGCTGAAGACATGGGAATCGACCTCATCTATGGCCTGAAGGTGAAACGGCTGGACCAAATTGAAAACGGCTGGTCAGTGCAAATGGAGCAAGGCAAAGACTCGGGTGAATTCTTATCTCCACGCGTCGTGATTGCCACAAACGCATTCGCGAGGGAGCTCCTTCCGGAGGTGGACGTTGTGCCCGCGATGAATCGCGTTTTGGTCACTGAACCCATTCCTGCATGGAACTTCCATCACGCAGTGCATCTCGAAGCAGGTTACGTCTATGCGCGGTCCATCGGGAACCGGATGCTCATCGGTGGAGGCCGGCATTGGAACTTGCCTCCAGAGGAAACAGAAAAAAAGCTTCAGGATTGGTTGCATAGCCTTTGGCCACGAACGCAACAAGCAGGAATTGCCTACCGGTGGGTTGGATTCCTGGGCATAGGCTCCACCCGGCAACCCGTGGTTCGAAAAATCGCTCCTGGTGCGGTCGCAGCCGTTCGGATGGGAGGAATGGGCGTTGCGATTGGGATGCAGATTGGGAAGCATGCCGCTGAACTTTTGTCCAGCGACTGAAACCTTTTTTCTACCAAACCCGTATTGGGGAGGGATGAATTATCAATTTAAGCCCTTAAGACCCATGCGGACTGCTTTTAACATCGTGTACACCTTGGCGATGATTTCCATTGCCGGCGTGCTTACTGCTCAAACCGGATTTCAAGTTGTGACTGGCCCTACCAGCTTCACAGGTGCGTCAAATTTGGAAGACGGCATTCAAATTGCCTCGACAGGCGCTTACTCAACCCAATTTTCCATGTTCACCGACATCTTGCCGTATTGCTCTGCAGATGCCGACTTCAATTGGGGCAGTTTGGGCTTGACGGCCGCTGAACGACGTAGCGAAATTTCAGAATGGTATGGATTCGGTGCCGGATTGCGCTTGCACCAGCCGTACGATGCCGAGCGCATCTTCCAGCCTTGGTTGGGTTTGGGAGTGAGCTATGTTCAACAAGCGAATTATGCCGATCTCGCGGATGCCGATGGCCAGGCGTACTTCTTTTGGAGCGACGGAAAGGTCTATGACATGGCCGAAGATGAGACAAATGCAAACGTTTTGGCCCAGGAATTGGTGCCTGATTACGCGTTTGAATCACAAACCGCGAATCAATCAAGCATTGCGATTCCCATCCGTTTCGGCATGAATTTGAACTTGACTCCACGCGTTTATGCGAATGCAGCCTTTGCTGTGATGGCCGGAACAGAAGCGAGTCTAGATCCACGCCCAGGCTATACCGACTACCTGACTACAGCCCAGGCGGGAATTGGCATCCGCATCGGAAAAGCGTACGCTGAACCGCGCATTGAATTGCCTGAAGGTTGGGCGGAATTGGGAAATGACTTTGACCAAGATGGCGTTAAAGACAGCCGCGATCGTTGCCCAGGCACCCCATTGGGAGCGTCGACCGACCACCGCGGTTGCCCAACAGACAGTGATGGAGACGGCGTAGCCGATTACCGAGATGAAGAACCTTTCTCCCCGCATACCCGCGTGAACCTCCAAGGCGTTGCCTTGAGCGATGCACAATGGGATGCCCTGCGAGCCCAAGCACAAACTGAAAGCGCACCGGCTTTGGAGAACTTCAAACGCATTGAGACAAAATCAACCGCTCCAACTGCTACCCCTGTAGACGCGCACGGTCGAACACCAGCTGAATTGCGATTGCTGCGTGCATTCGGATCTGAGAAAACGACTGTAAAGGTCAAGGCCACGCGATCGACGGCAAGCGCAGTTCCTGCAGTACGTAGTGAGTTGTTTTCATCGGAAGAGATCGATTCTTACCGCGCTGTCATGCCAGCCATACGCCCAGCATACCGGGTGCAATTGGCACCCGACGTCCGCACGCTGCACATGAATGAAGTGACGCCTTTTCTACTGAGTGGTGAAGTGACGCAGAAATTTGACCAATCCAGCGCCATGACTTTTGTTACCCGCGCCGTTTTCTCCCCTGAAGATGCAGAAAATGATTTGGAAAAGATGCGTGAATCGGGCTTTGATGAAGCCTTCATCGTAGGTGAATTCAATGGCCGAATCATCGACGTGGCGTCTGTCGAGGCGTTGAGCCAGAAACTCACTGTTGACTCAGGCGCTTCGAAGTAATTGATTTTATTTCTTGTGCAAAAAAGCCGTCCGGGTTCGGGCGGCTTTTTTCATTTGTGAAGTCTTGATTGAACCAGCGAATCCGCCACCCGCAGCCCATCCAAGGCCGCGGACAAGATTCCTCCGGCATAACCTCCGCCTTCTCCACACGGAAACAATCCCGCAACATCGGGGTGCATAAGCGATTGGCCATCACGGGGGATCCTCACTGGACTGGAAGTTCTGGATTCCGGTGCCACAAGGATGGCGTCAGGATGCAAGTAATTCGGCATCCGCTTGACAAAAGTCTTCAATCCCGATGCCAACGCGTTTGAAATCACGCTTGGCAAGATTTGCCACAAGTTGACCGAAACCACACCCGGAACATACGAACACGTAGGCAAAGTGGAAGATTGCACCCCCGATTCACCCTTCAAAAAGTCGACCAATCGCTGTGCCGGTGCGCGCTGGGTTTGTCCCGCCGCTTCCCAGCATTTTCGTTCCACCTCCCGCTGGAATTTCAGCCCCCCCAGCGGGCCCGTGAAACCTAACTTTTCCCAATCCTCCGGCGTCAATTGGACCACCATGCCGGAATTGGCAAATGGATTGTTTCGTTTGGAAGGCGACCAGCCATTGGTGACGACACCCTCTGCATCGGTGGCACAGGGAGCGATGATGCCTCCCGGGCACATGCAAAAGGAATGCACACCCCGACCTGACGCTTGACAGACGAGGCGGTAGGAAGCTGGAGGCAACCAATTGCCGCGATCTTGACCGTGGTATTGAATGGTGTCAATTAAGGCTTGAGGGTGCTCAATGCGCACGCCCATGGCGAAAGGCTTTGCCTCGACCCTCCATTTTTTTCTTTCGAACAACTCAAAAACGTCCTTGGCGCTATGACCCGTAGCAAGGATCAAGGCCTCAGCAGACGATTGCTGCTCCTTTCCACTTTCTACGTTTTGCCAAATCACACCATTCAATGTTCCGCCGACAGCCGACACTTCAACCAGTCGACATCCGAAATGCACTTCGCCGCCTGCAGCCAAAATGGCTTCCCGCATGCGTTCGATGATCTGAGGAAGCTTATTCGTTCCGATGTGCGGATGCGCTTCAACCAAAATATTCGGATCAGCGCCGAAGTGGACCAACCATTGCAAAGCTCCTTGAATGTCTCCTCGTTTGTGGCTGCGCGTGTACAGCTTTCCATCGCTGTACGTCCCGGCCCCGCCCTCGCCGAAGCAATAATTGGAATCTGGATCGACCTCATGATCCCGTGTGATGCGCACCAAATCTCGTCGACGTTGCCTGACCGGTTGGCCGCGTTCGAGCACGATGGGGCGCACGCCCAATTGGATCAACCTCAATGCCGCGAACAGGCCTGCAGGTCCCGCGCCAACCACATGCACCGAGGGGGCATCGTTCGGCAGCCGAACAAATTCCGGCATCGAATCCGACAATTCCGGCAACTCCAGACCACTTGACACGACTTCCACACGCCAAACCGCAAGAATTTTTCTTTTGCGGGCATCCAAGTTTTTGCGCAGCACGCGAAAAGGACCGACATCATCCTGATTCCAGAGGAGCTCTTGGGCAATGACGCCGCGAATTCGCTGTTCATCATCTATCCATTGAACCGGAAACCGGATATCGAGCACGACGGATTTCACTGATGAGGCCATGAGGCGAAGATAAACCGCTGCTCGGGGAATCATGCTTGAAATGCAAGGCTTAACTTCGGCCGGAATTTTCATCATGGCGAACCCCGATTTCCCTTTCAATCCGCTTCACTTTGAACGACGCTCGTTGACCGACGAGGCGATTTGCTCGCTCTTCGAACAACTCATGTTGCCGCGCATGATTGAGGAAAAAATGCTGAGTCAATTGCGGCAAGGCAAAATTTCGAAATGGTTCAGTGGCATGGGACAAGA
>JBMSHA010000177.1:0-4364 GCA_049416245.1 Flavobacteriales bacterium
CGCGTTTTTTTCGCTATTGCGCTGACCATCATCACTTTGTGGTTGGGGTCTGCAGCCCTGATCGTGCACTTTTTAGACGATTGGGCGCAGCGCGGTGCATTCGGTGATTTGTTTGGTTCGGTGAATGCCTTGTTCTCGGGTTTGGCCTTCGCTGGCGTCTTGTACACGATATTCCTTCAGCGGCAGGAGATCGAACGAAACAGGGATGACATCGAGGCGAACCGACGCAATCAACAGCACGCCAAAAAAGTGATGGATGCGCAATTGAAGCAGATGAAGCAAACCACCCGGTTGCATGCTCTGACAGCGCTGATGGAGTATTTTAATCGGCAGATAGCAGATCCGACGAGCAGCGAGGAAAAGGTCTTGTTGGCGAGGGAAAAGCGACGGGAAACCGTAGCAGAAATAGACCGCATCATTAACCGTTTCCATGACGACGAGCTCGATGCGATGAATTGAGGTGGAACTCCTCTTGAATTTTTAAGTCAGAAAGTTGTCCCAGCCATCACCGTTTGGGCAAGACGAGCCAACTGAATCCTACCGCCGTGTAATTCATGCGGTGATTCAACCCCGTGCCATAGCTGAGGTCCCATTGCCAGGTGTCGCTAGAAAGAAACGTGAAGCCGGCATCAAAACTGGCCCAGTAGGTACCGCTGTCGGCGTCATAAGATCCGTACGGCTCAAAATACAGTCCGAGTTGGTCATTGATGGATTTACCGATGGCCAAAGCATAGGTCGCCATGGCGCTTCCATTTTGCAGATCCAAACCCACATTGTATCCCAGCGCCCAGTTGGGGCCCACGTCGTGGCTCACGCACAATTTGTTGACCATTCCCCAATCGTAGTTGGTCAGGATCGCATCTCCTGTTGGCGCCACAGCGTGCCCGAGATACGCCACTTCGGTGCGTGCGCCGTCTCGCTGGAAAAGTTGAATCTTCGCACCAATTTGCACATCGCTCGTGCCATCCACCAACAATTCGTCGTAGCCAAATGCGTGATTGCTGACGCGGTTAAGCTGATGCACTACACGCAATTCAATCCAATCCGTCAAGCTCACGCGAAACAGCGAATTCGGCATGGCCAAGCTGCGGATGTTTCCGCCGTAACTCGGCTCCCACGTACTCGAAAAGCCACATTCCCATTGAAAAGCACCCGTCGGAATCACCGCGGAGCTTTCGGTTTGATCGGGACGATCGGTTTGAATGACCTGGCTCCACGCCGCAGCAGGCAAGAAGAGCATAAGAAAAAGGACAATGCGATTCATGGGGCGAAGATAGAGCGGGCTTCAGAAACCCGTCCCAATCGTCACCAAAACCGAATCAGCTTCTCGCTGACGTCAATCCACCAAGTATCGCTTCTGAACGTGCCCGTCATCGTAGATGAAGAAGAGCAATTGATTCGGCTCGGGGTTCACCGCCCGGCCTGTGATGTCTACGATGGAAACCAACTGCCTTGTAGTTGGAGCGAACCCCAAAGACACGTCTCCAATGCTAGAAGGCTCACCGGCATAGGATCCGACCGCACCTCCAAGTGTCCAACTTCCAAAGAACGATCCCGCAATTTCTGTCTCCTCCCAAGTCAAGTAGTCTTCTATGAGGCACGCCACTGGATTTCCATCATAGTAAATGGATGAGTCATTGGTGAGGAGCACCGATACAAACAAAGTATCTGTGATGGGCACGTTATGATCGAAGGATACAAAGTTGTTGTCGACCAAGGTCTCTTCGTGCACCACATTGCCCTCCTCATCGGTAAACAGCCAGTCCATCACATTTTCGCTTGGCGGCCAGGTGAGGTAGCCGCCCGGGTGATAAAGATTCAACGAGGTCTCTTGGGACCCAACGTTAACCACCAAGCTCATGGAGTCACACCCCACTGAGGTGATTTGCGCTTGGGACAAAAACGGCAGGCACAAGGCCATGGCGAGGCTGCGGATAATTCTATTCATCAAACATCTAATGTATTGAATATCAAGGTAAAAAGCAATACTTAAAAATCAGCGCCTCTACAATTGGCGCTTGTTGATGCGTTCAATCGGCCCCGGGCACGCCCGCATGTGGCAGGACAAACACCCGTTCACCACCTCCGAATACGTGTCCGCACTCGGTTGCGCGTTGAAGGCCTCCACATGCTTACCAAAGGCGATGGCAAAGGCCGTGTACCCTTCCACGAGCATGCTGCTGTCGGTGGGCATCATGTGTGTGAGATCCAACTCGGATAGCGAGGCTCCCTCCCAATCATCGTCTGCGGCATGACGCGCGAGCAGACTGACCAATTCGCTGTCCATCGCACGCATGGCCATGGCCAATTCCGAGGATTGGTTGGGTTGCAGCGGGGCCAATTTGGCCTGCGGCTGCTCAGGTGCTTGGCCACAATGAGCCAATCCCAAGGTGACGGCAATGACCGCCCAACCGATTTTACGCGTAGACGCCTGCATGGCTCAATCTTCGATCATCACCCCTGTCGCCGTGAACGCCAAACGCAATTCAGGCTCGGTGATGGCCGCGATGACTTCTTCTGATTCGCCGGCGTCTTCCGCGTAGTGCTTGAGCATGTCCACGGTGATGGTGTCGAAAAACGCTTCGCCTTCCATGACTGTGCGCTTGCCCTCGGCGCCCTCGGTGGGAACGAAAAATCCGTAATCTTGGAAACGCACAAAGACCGTGTCCTCACCCGAAGCGACATCCATCCAGCACCCTTTTTTGGCACACGTGGCCGTCACCTCGCCTTCGAACCTTACCTGGGCACGGCCGTTTTCCGCCAATGCAGCTCTCAGACCGACAGCATCGGTGGCACCGTCAACATCGATGACTGAGCCATAGAACGTTTGGCCCGAGTCGGCCGGTTCAGTAGTGGTTCCTTGTTCTGCTGAGCCACAGCCTGTAGCGGCCATAAGTGCAGCAAAGCCTATTGCTGCGAACAGCGGAGTAATCATGGGTTTAAACATGCCACCAAGATAATCATCTGCAAGGGCTTGGCCTTCGTTAACATTCAAGAAATAACCGACGTATAATCCTAACAAACAGAAAACACTCTGTTGAGCGCAGATTCACTTGCCATTCTGTTTTTTGCAGTCAATGCCCTTACAACGAAGAAAGGTTCAGGTTGCAGTGGTCTCAGACCTGCACCTGGGCATGCGCGGTTGCCACGCCGAAACGATTTTGGCGTATCTGAAATCCATTGATCCCGAGGTGCTGATCCTCAACGGCGACATCATCGACATTTGGCAATTCAAAAAGAAGTACTTCCCACCGGCTCACATGCAGGTGGTGCGGGAACTCCTGTCGATGATCGCACGAGGCAAAAAAGTGTATTACATCACCGGCAACCACGACGAGTTGTTCCGACGCTTCATTGGATTCAAGGTGGGCAACTTTGAATTGGTCAACAAAGTGGTTCTGGAGCTCGACGGCAAACGCGCTTGGTTCTTCCACGGGGATGTCTTCGATGTCACCATGCAGTATTCGAAGTGGCTCACCAAGCTCGGCGGCAAGGGTTACGACCTGCTCATTTGGTTTAATCAACTCATCAATGGCATCTCCATCCGATTGGGGCGCGGGCGGATTTCGCTTTCCAAAAAAGTGAAGGAGAGCGTGAAGGGCGCCGTCCAATACATCAACCAATTCGAAACGGTAGCTGCAGAAATTGCCATCTCCAACGGCTACGATTATGTGGTCTGTGGCCACATTCACCAACCGGCCGACCGCACCATCGAAACCGAGGAGGGCCGGGTGCGCTATTTGAACAGCGGCGACTGGGTGGAAAACTGCACTGCACTCGAGTACCTCAAAGGCAAGTGGCGCATCCACCACCAACCCGACGCCACCACCGATTCCTCCCATCCATCCGCGCAAGAGCCGAAAATCGAAGCCCTGTTCGATGAGATGCTGCTGGAGTTTTCCATGAAAAAAGCCGACGCGTGATGCGAATCCTCTATGCATTTCAAGGCACCGGAAACGGTCACCAAACGCGGGCCAAAGAATTCATCCCGCTGTTTCGAAAGTACGCCCAAGTCGATGTGTTGGTCAGCGGGGGTGAACCGGACAAGGTCTTCGATTTCCCCGTGGACTACCGTTTCAAAGGTGTGGGCTTTCGCTTTGGCAATTCCGGCGGCATTGACCTTGTCCAGTCCTTTCGCGACCTCGATTCCATGGGCTTCTTGCGCGAAATCAAAGAGGCACCCGTCCACGGGTACGATTTGGTCATCAATGACTTTGAACCGGTTACTGCCTGGGCGTGCCGTCGAACCCAAATTCCTGTGGTAGGAATGAGCCACCAGGCAGCGGTCGTGCACCCGCAAGCTCCCAAGCCATCGCGAATCGACTGGTTCGGCATGCAGGTACTCCAGCGCTTTGCTCCCGTCG
>JBMSHA010000178.1:0-4350 GCA_049416245.1 Flavobacteriales bacterium
CAAGTTCATCCGAGCCTAAATCCCGCTCCAACTCATCCAACCAATAGGCCCCCAAGATGTCGAAGGTTTCAAATTCTGCCGTCTGAAAGGCTGACGAAATCCAACGAATCCGATGGTTTTCGGTGATGTAATTCACGCCAAAAGCACCAAATCCGGTTTCGTATGACGTTTTTTCTTGGCCGTCGAAATAAACCGTTAACCGCAGCGCCTCGTTGATGTTGCCGACATCGGATTGGCGTTTTACGGGGATGAACTGGAACTGGTTTTGACCGTATATGCCCAAAGCCTCAAATTCCCACGGTCCGTACCCGTCAGGGTCCCATGTAACAAAACTCTGCACGTCGACATAACGAGGCTGGTATTCGCCGCCCTCATCCAATGAACCCAGAACATATGAATTGTCGCGAAATCGAATGCCTGTGTTGGCTGTGAACTGTTTGTGTCCATCGGGACCTTTGGCGCTTGCCCAATCCTGCTGGATTTGACCGCCCAATAAGCTGCCGGAGAGGCGCAATGCGGACTCATTCGGTTTCCGATACCGGATGTCCAAAACGGAACTCAACTTGTCGCCGTATTTCGCCTCGAATCCACCTGCCGAAAACTCAATGGATTCTACCATGTCCGGATTTGGAAAGGATAAACCTTCCTGTTGACCGGAGCGGACGAGAAACGGTCGGTAGACTTCAATGTCGTTCACGTAGACCAAGTTTTCATCGAAACTGCCGCCTCGCACGTTGTAGCCACTTGAGAGTTCGCTGTTGAAGTTCACAGGAGCTTGAATCAGCAAATCCTCAATCGTGCCGCGCGGAGAAGGGATGCGAGTCGCCACTTTCGGGTCGATGCGCTGAACCGGTCCGGTCCGCTCCCCGTCGGCGATGACTTCAGATGCTTTGAGAGCGACGCCCGGGATGAGTCGGATATTCAATGTTTGGATGGCACAGTCTGTGATTTGGATAGTTTTTTCAACCGAGGAAAAACCCACGAACCCGAAACGCACAGTCCACGTGCCTTCCCGAAGTTGTAACGCATATTCGCCGCGTTCATTGGTGGTGACAGCAGCCGATTGTTGCTCCAACGGAATGATGGTCGCTCCGGGAAGTGGAGCACCTTGATCATTGGTCACCATACCCTGGATGCCGCCCAATCCTTGCGCATAGAAGCTTCCGGAAAACATCCAAAGCCCTATGAAGAGCATGCACCGGTTCAATGGATTCGGCATCACGGTCGTTTGAGGGATCCGTTGCGCACAGCGTCAATGAATTTGGCCCACGCTACAGGATTGAACACATTGATCGGAGGCAGTTGGCCTGCATAATAATTCTGCTGGGCTTGCTGCTGCATGGTGTAGCTGTAGACTTCTCCGCCATCGCGTCCCACTTCCATGAGCCGATCATACAATGCGGCGGGATCCAACCGCTCTTGGCCGATCGAGTAGGCGTCTGGCGAGAGCTGAAGTTGGAGGAATTCTTCCTTGAACCGTTCCTTCGTGGGCCATGGATAGATGAACGCCTCATCCAAAGCGACGGTGTCGCGGCCGAGGGGTTGGACCACATTCATGCGCGGCAATTCCAAATCCCGCGGAACGGCAAATGCTTGCGTCAGGTATCCGACCGAAGAAACCGTGATGGTGTCACCAGCGAGAGCAGGTATGCTGAAAAAGCCGTTCACATCGGTCATCGTGCCACGCAGATCCCGCGTTCTGAAGACGGTGGCAAACGCAAGGGGTGCAAGGGAGTCACCGGTGACCACCATTCCGCTGATTTGAACAACATCAACTGCGGGTGCTGTGCGGGTGCTGTCTTGTGCACTGGACAATCCGCAAAAAAACAAAGCCATCGAGAGCAAAGCCGATTTCATGGACAAAAGGTAGGTATCGGCTTGCAAACGGAAAGTCATGCGGATTGGGCGGTTTTGAATTCAGAAGTGAAGTGAAAGGTCAATTCGGGATAATTCCCGATTTCCATTTCCAACAGGAATTTCGAGGGTGCCAAGAAAACGTCATTGCCGTCCTTGTCTTTCACCATGTCCGTGCCTTTGATGCGTTTGAATTCTTCGAGTTTGCCTTCGTCATCACTAACGATCCAACACGCTTTGTAGTATGGTTTGGCTTGGAATTCACATTTGGCGCCGTATTCATGCTCCAGGCGGTATTGGATGACTTCGAATTGAAGTTCACCAACGGTTCCCACGATTTTCCGGTTTCCCAACTCACGGATGAAGAGTTGGGCGACTCCCTCGTCGGTCAATTGTTGGATTCCCTTGTCCAATTGCTTGCTCTTCATGGGGTCCTTATTGACCAATTCTTTGAATATTTCAGGTGAAAAGCTCGGAATTCCTCTGAATTGAAGCATTTCACCTTCGGTCAGGGTGTCGCCAATCTTAAAGGTACCCGTATCATACAAGCCGACCACGTCCCCGGGCCACGCTTCTTCGACGACGTTTTTGTCTTGCGCTAAAAAGGTAGCCGGGTTGGCAAACTTCAATTTCTTATCCAGCCGGGTGTGCTGAAAGAAGGTGTTGCGTTGAAATTTTCCGCTGCAGACCCGCATGAATGCGATCCGGTCGCGATGACGCGGGTCGATGTTGGCGTGAATCTTGAAAATGAATCCGGTAAATCCAGGTTCTGTAGGCAAAACCTCTCGCACATCGGTAGATCGAGGCCGAGGGTCGGGAGCGATGTCGATGAAGGTGTCGAGCATTTCCTTGATGCCAAAATTGTTCACCGCACTTCCAAAAAAGACTGGGGCAAGCTTTCCTTCCAAATAGGGCGTCGAATCCCAATCTTCATAAACACCTTCAATCAACTCGACATCGGCCCGTAATTGACCAGCATGCGTTTCGGTAACGAGTTCGTCCAAGAGTGGATCCTGAATGTCTGCAATGGAGACGACCTCCTTGGCGATTTTCGTTTTGTCTGGATTGAAAAGTCGCAATTCTCTGTCGTACAAGCTATAAACCCCTTTGAACGAATGTCCACCGCTGATGGGCCAACTGAGAGGCCGAACTTGAATTTGGAGTTTTTCTTCCAATTCGTCCAGCAGGTCGAATGGATCTTGGCCTTCCAAGTCCATCTTGTTGATGAAAACAATCACGGGGGTATTCCGCATTCGGCATACCTCCATCAACCGCTCGGTTTGGGCTTCCACACCTTTCACGCAATCGACAACCAATATAACACTGTCGACAGCGGTTAACGTGCGGTAGGTATCCTCTGCAAAGTCCTTGTGACCTGGCGTATCGAGGAGGTTGATGAGCCGGTCTTTGTAGTGGAAGGCCATGACCGAAGTCGCCACGGAGATGCCGCGTTGCCGCTCGATTTCCATGAAGTCGGATGCGGCAGTTTTGGTGATTTTATTGTTCTTCACCGCACCCGCTGTTTGGATGGCTCCACCGAAAAGAAGAAATTTTTCGGTCAACGTGGTTTTTCCAGCGTCCGGGTGACTGATGATAGCGAACGTTCTTCGCCGTTTGATTTCTTCTTGAATGGAACTCATGGGACCGCGAATTTACGCCACAGGATGACGAAGGTCATGCAAAAGCGCCGACCACTTTTTCAAGGCGTACGATTTCTGAAATCGTTCCAAATAAGCAGGTGGCGGAACAGGCCATTGCGAATGCTGAGCCAACTGCTCGGCGAGTTGTTCGGCCTTACCGGGCTCGAAAACGGCGCCGTATTTTCCATTCATCAGTAATTCAGCGGTCCCTCCTGTGGAGGTTCCTACCACCGGTACGCCGCGCACGAGGGCTTCAATCGTGACCATACCGATGGTTTCGGAGGCGCTGCACATCGCAAAGGCATCGCATGCGTCATAGGCTGACCGCAAGTCATCCTGAGGTGCATGCCAATGCACGCGGTCTGATACACCGAGATGCTCACAGCGGTCGCGCAACTGCTTGGCAAGGTCGTTCGCTTGATTTCGCGTGTTTTCACCAATGAGGAAAGCATGCCAATCTTTCCCTCCCGGCAGAGCCAAAGCCTCAATCAAGGTTTCTTGACCTTTCAAAGCATCAAAGCGCCCAAAGAGTCCAACGACTTTCGCGTCGTTCGGAAGATTCCATTGCGCACGAGTCTCCTGCCGGGAAGCGGTCGCGGTTTCGAACCATTCCGGATCCAATGCCAAGGGGATGACTTGAATGCGTTCCGCCGGGACGGGGGTGTGGTGAAGCGTTTGGAACCGCAATTGATCCAACGGAGCGACCCAAGCCGCAACAGCGCCGTATCGCAGTCGATGCCAAGGAGCTCGCTTGGGCTTGGGAATCTGCATTCCCTGGTGGAACAAGAGCGATGTGGAGGTACCTCTCACGCTCAAGCTGCATAAATCCAAATCGCGCGGATCGCGCAACCAAAGC
>JBMSHA010000179.1:0-4329 GCA_049416245.1 Flavobacteriales bacterium
TTCAGTGGAGAGAGAGGATAAGCCGATTTCCGAATGAATGGTTGGACGGTCGTATATTCCGACGGCTTTCCTCCGGCGGTAGCCTTGCGGCGCGGTGTGCTTGAGGGCCACGACATTCCAGCGGTTGTGCTCAACAAACGGGATAGCAGCTACCTTTTTGGCATGGTTGAATTGCTGGTTCGAGCCGAAGATGCTGAGCGAGCAAAAGGAATCCTGGCCGCTCAAGATCCAACTGAATTCGAAGCAACGTGAAAGAAACGCTCATTCGAAGTGCTTCCGGACTGATTTTTGGCGTGGTGGTCATCGGAGCGATTATGCTTGGCCCTTGGACACACGCCGCTTTGTGGGTGGTTGTCGCTTCCTTGGCTGTTCGCGAATTCCAACAAGGAACCAAGCGAGTATCCGCCATAACGGTATGGGGTTTCGCAGCTTTCGTGACGTTGTGGTTGAGTGTGATGGTCGGAATTCCTTGGCAGGAATCGGGTAGCTATGAGCCGTCCGTATTGCTCGGTTTGATCTTCATGATTTGGATGAATGACTCGGGCGCATATTTTGTGGGTAAACCATGGGGTAGAAATAAGTTGATGCCGAGCGTTTCGCCTGGAAAATCTTGGGAAGGTCTCATAGGAGGTGGAGCGGCTGCGGCAATGCTTGCAGGCTTATTGTGGGGATGGTCATTCGTTTGGATGGGACCGGTGGTGGCTGTTTTGGCGACCAGTGGGGATTTGATTGAAAGCGCTTGGAAGCGCCGGAATGGCATCAAGGATTCGGGTTCAATCATGCCCGGTCATGGCGGTGTGATGGACCGGTTTGATGGCTTTATTTTGACGGCACCGGTATACGCCATCCTGCTATCTTTGTTGCCGTTTGAATCCAACCTGAAATTCTTGTTCCCATGACGTTTCATCGCGAAGGAAAAGCAACTTTGGTCATTGCATTGTTGTTTTCAGGGGCTTTCATGGGCCTCATGAACGCACTCATTCCCTCATGGGGCTTGGTGGTTTCAGGTATCTTGTGTGCTGTGTTGGTCGCTTTGGTGGTGAATTTTTTCCGCATGCCTTCACGTGAACTTGGAAGCCATGACGCGTCGGATATCCTTTGTCCGAGCGATGGAAAGGTGGTGGTCATTGAACGGGTCAAAGAGACAGAATGGTTCCAAGATGAACGGATTCAAATAAGCGTATTCATGAGTCCGCTGAACGTGCATGCCCAATGGGCACCACTTTCGGGGAAGGTTTTGGCTGCGCGCTATCATCCTGGAAAATACCTGGTGGCTTGGCATCCCAAATCAAGCACCGAAAACGAACGTACGACGCACGTCATTGAAGGAACACACGGGACCGTGCTCTTTCGTCAAATCGCAGGCGCCGTGGCCCGACGAATTTGTTGGTATATGGAAGAGGGGCAAGAATTGAAAGCAGGAGACGAAGTGGGCTTTATCAAATTCGGTTCTCGCATCGATATTTTCCTTCCTTTGGATGCTGAGATTTGCGTGGAACTCGACCAAAAGGTGACTGGAAGCGAAACCATTTTGGCGCGTTTGTCGAAATCTGAATAAGTAACGGCCGCAGAATTGGAATTTTTGGTTGGTTTGAGGTACTTTTTCAGCTCAAAACCAAAAACCATATGAAGCATTTTACCCTGATTGTCCTGATGATAGGCGCGTGCGCCCTTTCAGGATTTGCCCAGTCGGTTCAGTCGCCGGGCCAAACTTTGCTCGAAGATGTTCCGCAGATGGCTCCAGCCTTGCGCGTTGCGGCTCCCATGCCGGTAATGCAGATTGCCGATTTCTCAGATCGACCCCAGCAGCCGTTGGAAGGCCAATCCGACACGGACATTGAGCACATTCAAAACCGTGAGTTGGTGGTTCAGCGCCAGGTTATCGGTTACACGCAGTATGACCTCCAGTCGAACGCAGCGATTGACGATCGTATGGCGGGCGGAGCTGACGCCGTATCAGCAGCGTGGACGATGAGCCTCGAATTGACGCCCTTCAGCGACCGCGGAACGGGTTACAACTTCTATGACGGAACCGCTTGGGGCGAGATTGCCTACGAACGCATCGAGTCGGTCCGCATCGGTTGGCCTTCGATTGTGCACACAGCAAGTGGCCGAGAAGTGGTAGTGAGTCACCCCGGTATTGACACGCCATTGCACATGGCGTGGCGCGATGCAGGTTCAGGTGCTTGGAACGAAGCTTCTGTACCCAGCGATATCGAAGTTGGAAAATTGTGGCCTCGAATGGCTGCAGGTGGCGAAGACGGCAATAGCCTTCACGTCATTTGCATCACCACGCCTACCGCTAACGGAGGGGTGGTGCACAACGGTCAGGACGGTGCCATGCTCTACTACCGTTCTCAGGACGGCGGTGATACCTGGGACGTCATCGACCACACCTTCCCCGAGTTGGATAGCTCAAATTTTGCCAACTTCAGCGGAGACACCTATGCCATTCACGCACGCGGAAACACGGTAGCTTTCGCAGCATTCAACGACTTCAGCGATTCATTTGTCATGATTTCACAAGACAACGGTGAGACGTGGGAACAGCAGTTGTTGGTTGATTTCCCAGTGGATTTGTACGTTGCAGACATGGGATTGCCAGAGGGCGAGGAATACGCTGAGGACTATAACGACGACGGATTGTTCCAAGAGTACTTCAACACCGACGGTGCAGGGGATGTGCACGTTGACACCTACGGCCAAGTGCACGTTTCATACGGGAGCATGTACTACATGGATGCCGACACGATCGACGGCACCACCAGCTACTTCCCCGGAACCAATGGTTTGGCGTACTGGAACGAATCCATGGGTGCTGACAGCGCTCAAATCATCGGATACTCTTACGACTACGATGAAAGTGGAACCTTGGACTTCGATGAAATTGCAGCTTACTATGTGGGTTGTGCAGGTTTCCCAAGCATCGGTTCGGATGCCTCGGGTAACCTTTACGTGACGTATTCCGCCATCATGGAGAACTTCTCTACGGGCGCACAGAACTACCGTCACCAATTCCTCGTGCATTCGACTGATGGCGGCATGACTTGGAACGCTGATGAAGCGTGCGATCTTACACCTGACGAAGACTTCGATGGATACGAAGCTGTCTTCGGGTCCATTGCACCGGACGTAGTAAACGGTCAGTTGGAGATCATTTACCAACGAGATTTTGAGCCTGGACTGCACGTTCGGGGCGATGAAGACCCAGCGGACATCAATGACATCGTGCACTTGCGTGTGCCTGCGGACGATTTGGGCGATTGTGCAAGCCTGGAATATGAGGATTGGGTAGGCATTGCCGAACCGATTGACCTCAATGACATCAACTTGTACCCGAACCCAGCGGACGACCAAGTGGAATTGGTCATCAACCGTCCCGGAGCGCACCAAGTCGACGTTTGGAGCATGACCGGTCAGCGCGTGCTTTCCATGCAGACTTCGGCTTTGGTTGAACGATTGGAAACGTCAGCTTGGGCGCCGGGTATCTACTTGGTGAACATTTCGCAAGGCGATCACCAGGCCGTTATCCGATTGGCGATTCAGTAAGATTGAACCCATTTTGTGAAAGCCCTTCGCCAACCGGTGAGGGGCTTTTTTTGCGCCGTATTTTCGCGCCATGACTGCAGAAATCATCACCATTGGGGACGAATTGCTTTTGGGCCAAACCGTGGATACCAATTCGGCATGGATGGGGCAGGAGTTGATAAAACACGGCATAGCGCTGCATCGCATCACATCGATTTCTGATGAAGCGAACGAAATCAAACGCGCATTGGATGAGGCGTTGAGCAGGGTGGATTTGGTGCTGATGACCGGAGGGTTAGGGCCGACCCGAGACGACATCACTAAGGAGGTTCTCGCAACCTTCTTTGATATGAAATTGGTCCGAGATGAAGACGTGCTCGCTCGAATCACGGCATGGTTTGAAGGCCGCGGATTGCCCATGCTTCCGGTCAACGTGGATCAGGCGCTTCTACCGAACGATTGCAAAGTCTTGCCGAATCCACGCGGCACGGCCATGGGCATGTGGTTTGATGAGCGACGAAATGGGAAGGACCAGGTGGTGGTGAGTATGCCGGGTGTTCCTTATGAAATGAAAGGTCTGATGATCGAGGAGGTCATTCCGAGGGTGCTTTCGAAATGGACAATGCCCGTTCGCTATTACCGGACCGCGTTGACACAAGGGGTAGGAGAGAGTTTTTTGAGTGCACAAGTGGCCGAATGGGAAGAGGCGCTTGCTGAGCAAGGAATTCACATTGCTTACCTTCCCGCTCCGGGTCAGGTGCGGGTTCGTTTGAGCGCATCAGGTGACGATGCCAAATTGCT
>JBMSHA010000180.1:0-4320 GCA_049416245.1 Flavobacteriales bacterium
GATGAGCCTTCCAGCCCCTCTATATGCCATGGCCTTGGTTTTACTCCAGAAGCCAAAATGACGTGATCAAAAGTTCGGAGTTCTGCAGCTGTGGCTTCGGTATTCAGCTTTACCTTGACTTGAAGCTGATCAAGTAGATGCCTGTAATATCGAAGTGTCTCATAAAATTCTTGCTTTCCAGGTATGCGCTTGGCCAAGTTGAATTGACCACCGATTTCTGATTGATTTTCATAAAGCGTTACCTCGTGTCCCAATCTGGCCATTTCAGTGGCGGCACTCAAACCTGCGGGACCTGCGCCGACAACGGCCACACGTTTCGGATCCATGGCACGAGCATCCAACGGCCATTTGTGCTCATGACTTGCTCGAGGGTTTACCAGGCAGGACGCCACCTTGCGTTTGAAGATGTGGTCCAGGCAGGCTTGGTTGCATCCGATGCACGTATTGATGGCTTGCGGCATACCCAGCTGAGCCTTCTTTACAATTTCGGGATCTGCTAAAAATGGTCTCGCCATGGACACCATATCCGCGCAACCTGATTCGAGCGCATTTTCGCAGGCTTCAGGTGTGTTCAATCGATTGGTCGTAATCAGCGGAACGCCAACCTCTCCCATCAGCTTGCGGGTGACAAATGTGAACCCACCGCGTGGAACCAAGGTGGCGATGGTGGGAATTCGAGCTTCGTGCCAACCAATACCTGTATTGATTGCATCTGCCCCTGCCTTTTCGACAGCTTTTGCCAACATGACCACCTCTTGCCAGTCGCTGCCTTCACTCATTAAATCCAACATGCTAAGCCGGTAGATGATGGCAAAGTCGTTGCCGACTTCGGAACGGATGCCTTGAATGATCTCGATGGGAAAGCGCATGCGATTTTGGAAGCAACCGCCATATTCATCCGTTCGCTTGTTGGTTTCCTTGGCAATGAACTGATTGATCAGGTACCCTTCAGATCCCATGATTTCAATTCCGTCGTATCCAGCTTCTTTGGCCAATCGCGCGCTACGTACATAAGCTTGAATCGTTCTTCGGATTCCGAGAATACTCAACTTTCTCGGTTTAAAGCGGTTGATCGGTGCTTTGATCGCGGAAGGAGCCACATTGAATGGATGATAGCTATACCGCCCTCCATGCAAAATTTGCATCAGGATCTTCCCTCCCTCTGCGTGAACAGCTTCCGTGATGATGCGGTGTTTTCGGGCGTGACGTTTACGTTGCATGCGCGCTCCATTCGGACCCAGTGCTCCTTCCAAATTAGGACTGATACCTCCCGTCACGATTAAGCTGGCACCGCCCCGGGCTCTTTCTGCATAAAACCTGGCGAGCCTTTCCATCCCATCTTTTTCTTCCTCCAATCCAGTGTGCATGCTTCCCATCAGGATTCGGTTGGGAAGTTCCAAATGCCCCACATGAATGGGGGTAAATAAGTTGGGATAGGGTGCTTGATGCATCAGTCGAAATCTCTGTAGGTATCAACAAGGTTGTCGCGAAGTCGGCGCGAAGCCATGTATTTGAACTCGGTTGTTTTACCGTCCTTGGTCTTGTCCTTGCGCTTATCTGCCTTGATTTCGGTTAAAATATCGTAGAAAACGAGATCGCTGGTGTTGATGCTCAACGTTCCCTCCTTCCCATTGATTAGTTTGTAGGTGTGGTAGTACCAATTTTCTTCATCACCATGGAAGTAAAGAACAAAATTATCTCCACTTCGGCTTCGCTTTAGCTCGAGTTTTGCTGGGATGTTCATAAATAGAGCCTCTTTGCCCAACGAGACTACTCCAAATTTGCTCCCGGATGTCCACATTTCTTCGCCGTCATTCCATACCAGGTCTACTCCGGTTAAAACCACTCCGTTTTGCATGGTTTTTGGCACGTTTTTAAATTTCCCTGTCAAGGCCAAGTCATTGATGATTTTCTGGCTATCGTCTTCGCCCAACCAAGTTGTCAAGGCCTGTTCGTAGTTGGTTGATGCGAAGTCGAGCGGTTCACTCACTTGCCAAGATGGAATTTGAAGTGCCATCCGTTCGAACAGGTCAGCATGGAAGTGATAACTTAAAAGGACGGTTCCCTCGAAGTGAATTTGCCCTTTCCCGTCAATTTCAATGTTGCCGACCATGTCATGATCTGACATGCCGAAGTCGAGCGGCATGCGAATCCTTCCGCTACCCGAAAGCTTCCCTGTTTTCGGATTCAAAGTGATTTGGTTCCCTATTGCGTTAGGGTTTTCGAAAACTTCAAGCGTTCCCACAGAATAGATGCCATCTCGGTAGCGCAATGCACCTTCCAAGGCAATCACCGATGCATCGTTTGCATCCCCGAGGGGATCCAAAAATGCTGGATACAACGTAAACGGAGGCCTTGAGGACGCCATGATTCCGCAAGCCAAGGGATCACCGTCAACATCTAGCAACGGATTAGAAATGGGGATTTCGACGTTCTTTGGGTTAATGGGTGCTCTAAACTTGATCCAGCTCATTTTGAAGAGCTCGTTTTCTTCAGTCATTCTGGCACCACCATCAAAAACTAGGAATTCCTCACTCGCGGAGAGTTCCACTTGTCCAGCAAAGGCGAAATATGGATTGAGCAAAAACGCATCTCGAGAATAAACAGCACCCGTCCCTCGTGTTTGAAAGGACTCGTCTACATACAACTCATCTAGAATCAATGGCTGAATGGATTTGTCGGCTCCCACGTATTGGTAAGCACCATTGCCAGTGTATCCATATCGACCTGTAATGACCAAGTTTGCTTCTTCTATGAGGTGATGTTGTGTGGTCGTATTCGCAATGACACGTGCATTTTTCAAAGGATCCATGGCGGCTTTGGCGCGGATGGTAACCTTTCCACTATCTGGAAATACGCGTGCATCCGCCACAGCCATCTCCTTGACGCCTTGGCAATTTAAAACGTCTGTGCCGACCAAATAGGTCGCATGAGAGCTCAAGAAGTGCAATGAATCTTGGGCGGGATGTGTAGAAATGAAATTGGAGTGAACACGCTTTTCGCTAAAGTTCAATGGCAAGGAGGCAACGTCTCGATTTGAAATTAGATCGATTTCATCCTCATCCATAAACCAACGGAATTTATCCATGTAGCAACGGTACTGCTGGATGGGCAATTCAATTGCCGTTTCTCCAGAATTTGGAGTAAATTCTCCTAAGCGCTCATCAAAATCGATGGTGCTATGCACATCTTTAGTTTCGAAAGCAGAAAGTGATTGTCTCTTTCCAAACAGCTCGAAAGCCGCGTGCTGAGACACCGTTTTACGGGAGTTAAATCGAAAGTCATCCGCTTGGAGAGCGGCTTTTTTCAAATCCAAGGTACCGGCACCGGAGAGACCGGAAAGATTAACCTCCAATTTACCTGTTAAATGTGCTTCATCTTCATAAATCCACAGAGGCTGCTTTCCACTATAGAAACGTAAGCGATTTTCGGAAGGGTTGAAATGAAGCGTGCCGTTGGCTCCTCGTGCATCCGGAACATCGCTCACGGCATCCGCTGCGTTGTTCATAGTTACAAAGGGTCCGATGATGGAATCCGGTAAAAAAACCAGTGCCTCGCCCTCCGCATGTGCTGATAAAAAGTCAATCTCACCTTCTCCTCGAAGTCCTGAACCATCCAAAGACAAGGAGGAAGTGAATTTAGCTGCTCCTCCGTAGAGGTTGGTCCCTGAAGGCGGCGTTACGGAGGTCAGTCCCAAATAATTGTCGGACATTACGACCAGCGGTTGCTCAATCTCCGGCACAATGCCAGAGGAAACGAGCGTTCCGTCCAATTTTAAATTCTCCCTTGTCAATTGATCCAAGCCGTTCAATTCAAAAGGCATAACCGCGTAGTAAAAGTTGTTGCGGTTGTATGCTCCATTGTACAGCGCTGGCGAATCGTAATAGACAAAGCTCGTTTCGTTACTTGTGAATTTGGGATAGCTCGGATGATCCATGGACCACTTTCCAGAGCGATTTCCGGGATGGTCAATCGCGAGCTTCCCGGAAATATTTTCTAATGCATTTTTCAGCCAAATTTTCTCAGGTTCACCCCGATAATCGAGCGATTCAAAGTCATTGATGCTCAATCGAACCTCTTCAATCTTTCTAAAGTCTATGGTAAAACGTTCATAGTCAAATTCCATTCCCGTTCCTCGCATTCGGAGGTTGCCAGCATCCACTAAACCATTTAGCACCATGTTCAAGTTCTTTGAAACGGTTACCTCGCTATTTTCAGGCATAATCGATATGCCTCGGCTATTGCTCAAAACGAGTTGGTCCACTCCATTGATTTGCATGAATCCGTTTAAAAGGCTCCATTCTGCATTGTTTCCTTTTT
>JBMSHA010000181.1:0-4304 GCA_049416245.1 Flavobacteriales bacterium
AATCGCTTGGTCTGAGCTGCGCCAATGGCCGCAGAAAGCCCTTGGCCTAGAGAACCGGAAGCAATCCGAATACCCGGCAATCCCTCCTCGGTAGCAGGATGACCTTGAAGACGCGTATTCAATTTTCGAAAAGTGGCCAATTCTTCTGTTGGAAAATAGCCGCGCCGTGCCAGGACTGAGTACCAAACCGGACTGATGTGACCATTCGAGAGAAAAAACACATCCTCTCCAAACGCATCCATTTCAAAGGCATTCGGCTCGATTTTCATTGTCTCGAAGTAGAGCAAAGTCAGCAAATCTGCACAACCCAGGCTACCTCCCGGATGACCAGATGCGGCTCCATGCACCATGCGCACGATATCACGTCGAACTTGTGATGCAATTTGAATCAATTCGTGAGAATCCATGATTTGGGGATGTTCTATTTTTACGAATGCAAAGCTACCTCAGAACGTCAGGTTGCTTGGCGCATTGTTGAGAAACTGTTAAAAGCAATTGCGCGCCTCGACTTACCTTCGCCCACCGAAACAATTATGAACCATGGCTCTGAAATGTGGAATTGTAGGGCTTCCCAATGTTGGAAAGTCCACTCTATTTAATTGTCTTTCAAATGCAAAGGCTCAAAGCGCAAATTTTCCATTTTGTACCATTGAGCCCAATGTAGGGGTCATCACCGTTCCAGACGTGCGCTTGAACAAACTCGCCGAACTGGTAAAACCTCAAAACGTTGTCCCAACCACGGTGGAGATTGTTGACATCGCAGGCCTGGTCAAAGGAGCTAGCCAGGGTGAGGGGCTTGGCAATAAATTCCTCGGCAACATCCGAGAAACAGACGCTATTTTGCATGTTTTGAGGTGCTTTGATGATGGAAACGTGGTGCACGTTGATGGCAGTGTTGACCCCATTCGTGACAAAGAAGTCATCGATATGGAGCTCCAACTGAAGGACCTCGAAACCGTGCAAGCACGAGCGACCAAAATCAAAAAAGCGGCACAGACTGGCGACAAGGAAGCTGCTAAATCATATGGCTTCTACGAAAAGGTCATCACCGTATTGGAATCCGGTCAATCCGCTCGATCGTTAACTCTTGAAGAGTCAGAAGTTCTGATGATGAAAGAACTCCAATTGCTCACGGCCAAGCCCGTCATGTACGTTTGCAACGTAGATGAAGGGTCGGTTCTCACCGGAAACGACCATGTGGAGCGTGTCCAGGCTGCTGCAAGCAGTGAGGGTGCTTCAGTGATGATTATCGGTGCTGCCATCGAAGCGGATATTGCAGAATTGGATGATGCAGAAGAGCGGCAGATGTTCTTGGCAGATTTGGGATTGGAAGAAGCCGGTGTGGCCAAACTCATCCGCAAAGCCTATGAACTCTTGGATTTGCAAACCTATTTCACAGCGGGAGAAAAGGAAGTCCGGGCATGGACTTTCCGCCGGGGTTACAAGGCACCTCAGGCCGCAGGTGTCATCCACACGGATTTCCAGAAAGGATTCATTCGTGCGGAGGTGATGGGATACGACGACTTCGTCCACTATGGTTCAGAAGCCGCGGTAAAAGAAGCAGGTAAGTTGAGTGTGGAGGGTAAGGAATATTTGGTCCAAGACGGGGACATCATGCACTTCCGATTCAATGTTTAAACCCCATGTTTAGGTACATTTTTTTTGTGGTTTTCAGCATCTGCGCATGGAGCTGCCATCAACCTGATGTGCGGAATTTGAATGCGAACGAGGTGCCAGATGCAGTTGTTGCCAAACTCATGGCTCAACAAAACGCTTGGAACGAAGGGGACATCAATGCATTTATGGATATTGCTTACTGGCGAGACGATGCGTTGCTTTTCATCGGCAGCAAGGGCCCCACATATGGCTTTGACGCTACTTTGGCCAATTATGAGAGAAGCTATCCAGATGCAGCGGCAATGGGCACCCTGAGGTTCGAATTATTGGACTGGAAAACACTGGGCACTGACCACGGATTGATGATTGGCAGTTGGGCGCTGTCGCGAAAAGGGGAATTGGAAGACCTTCAAGGACATTTCAGCTTGACTTGGGAATGTCAAGAGGGAAACTGGGTCATTATCGCCGATCACAGCAGTTAAGGACATGTCATTGGAAGCACCCTTGATGCTGATTTTGGCCATTACAGCCTTGACATCATGGCAAGGTTTTAAAAAGTCTGCACTGCTCGATCAATTCGTCTTGCATCCTTATCGCGTCAAGTATGAAAATCAATGGTATCGTTTGGTTACACATGCGTTCATTCACGCCAACTTCACCCACCTAGCCCTGAACCTATTCGTGCTGTGGCAATTTGGGATGGTGGTGCAGAACCATTTGATGCAAAACGTTTCCGAAGCGCTGATTCCGTTGCCAGGCTCGTACAATTTTTTCATGTTGTACACCGGGGGCGTTCTATTCGCAGCAATTCCAGCCATGATCAAGCATACAGATAACCCAGCCTACAGAAGCCTTGGAGCAAGTGGAGCCGTTTCTGCTGTTTTGATTTCTTATATCCTGCTGTTTCCAACAGCCAAGTTGCTTCTGTTTTTTGTCATCCCCATGCCGGCGTTTTTGGCTGGAGCTCTGTTCTTCATCTACGAACATCAAATGGGCAAGAGGGGAGGAACCGGAATTGCACATGACGCTCATTTATGGGGCGGCATCTACGGGATGTTGTTCACCTTTGCGTCCGACCAACACGTTGGTCATCGGTTTGTACAGCAAACGTTGGGATACTTCAACTTCTAGTTCACGGATTTACCGATTACGCGGAACAAATCTTCGTTGTCTTTCTTCATGAAGTATTGCTCTCTTGCGAACCGTTCCAATCGGCTTGGATCGGAAGAAAGCGCTTCCAGCTGTGCAGATGTAGCCGCTATTTCACGTTCGTAATATTCGACCTGATTTCTAAGTTGCTCCAAGGATCTTTGGCTTTTGAACAAATAAATCAAATCGATTTCGGAAATGAACGTCACCCAAACCAAGGCAAAGGCGGCAGTTAGGATATAGCGGTTTTTCAAAGAAGACACCATACCCTTAACGCTGCTATTTGTCGTCATCATCCGCAGCCGGCTCTTCTGTCGTGAGATCCTCCTTCAGCGCCTCATTTGCCCCTTCTGGCATAGACAAAAAGCCTCCCTTCACCACGGAAATCTTCAATTCCTTGTCGCCCTTTTTATGGTCAGCCTTAAGCAAATCACCTTCTTCGATATGCGCATTGATAATTTCCTCTGCAAAAGGATCCTCGATGTGTTTCTGGATAGCCCGCTTCAAGGGACGTGCACCATACTTTTCATCATATCCTTCTTCAACCAAGAAATCTTTCGCCTTCTTCGTTACTTCGATGCCATAACCCAACCCTTCGATTCGGTCGACAAGCGCACTCAGCTCCAAATCAATGATGGAATGAATGTGATCCCGATCCAAACTCTTGAATACAACCACATCGTCAATGCGATTCAAAAACTCCGGACTAAACGCCCGCTTCAAAGCTGTTTGAATAACGGAATCCCGATTCGCATTTTCATTTTCAGTTCGCGCGGTGGTTCCAAAACCCACTCCCGTTCCAAATTCTGCAAGCTGACGGGCACCGATATTGGAGGTCATGATGATGATGGTGTTGCGGAAGTCAATTTTCCTTCCCAAACTATCTGTCATTTGTCCATCATCCAATGCTTGCAGGAGCAGATTAAAAACATCGGGATGTGCCTTTTCAATTTCGTCCAGCAACACGATGGAGTAGGGGTGTCGCCGCACCTTTTCCGTCAATTGACCTCCTTCTTCATATCCAACATAGCCCGGAGGCGCTCCAACCAATCGACTGATGGCAAATTTCTCCATGTACTCCGACATGTCAATTCGAATCAACGATTCATCCGAATCGAACATGAATCGAGCGAGCACCTTGGCCAGTTGCGTCTTTCCAACGCCCGTCGGACCGAGGAAAATGAACGAACCAATTGGCTTGTTCGGATCTTTTAAACCGGCACGATTGCGCTTAATCGCCCGAGCTACACGCACGATGGCATCTTCCTGGCCGATCACTTTGCCTTGCAAGTCGTCGTTCATTCGCGCCAATCGGCCCGACTCCTTTTCTGCAATGCGCTGAACCGGGATGCCGGTCATCATGCCCACGACATCGCCAACGTGGTCAACCGTGACCGTGACTCGTTTGTTCTTGCTGTCTTCCTCCCATTGAGCCTTTGCTCGATCGAGTTTCTCATTTAAAGTCCGCTCTGTATCGCGAAGCCGGGCGGCCTCTTCATAGCGCTGCGATCTGACAACACGAACTTTTTCCTCCTTGA
>JBMSHA010000182.1:0-4293 GCA_049416245.1 Flavobacteriales bacterium
GGATTATGAAAGAAAGCGGCGCCCACGCCGTGAAACTCGAAGGAGGCAGGGAAGTCCGCGAGAGCATCGAACGCATCCTCACGGCCGGCATTCCCGTCATGGGACACCTCGGCTTAACACCACAGTCCATCTACAAGTTTGGTACGTACACCGTGCGGGCGAAGGAAGAAATGGAAGCGGAGCAACTGCGAGCAGATGCGAAAATGCTCGATGAAATCGGCTGCTTTTCAGTCGTTTTTGAAAAGATCCCGGCCGGTTTGGCCAAAGAGGTGAGCGCCTCCATCCAATGCCCCACCATCGGCATCGGAGCAGGAAGCGGATGCGACGGTCAGGTCCTCGTGTTGCACGACATGTTGGGCATCACCCAAGAATTCAGTCCGCGTTTCCTGCGACGCTACCTCGACATGGGCGAACAAATGAATTCGGCCATACAGCAGTATGTCAAGGACGTCCGCACACGCGATTTCCCCAACGAAGACGAACAGTACTGAACGATGAGCGACCGTTCCGACGTCGCCAGCCCGTCGCATTGGGCACGCCAACCCAAGGCCCCCATCGTCATGAGCACGGTGGATAACCTCGACGTGCTTTACGAAGACAACCACATCATTGCCGTCAATAAGCGCTCGTCGGATATCGTCCAAAGCGACTCCAGCGGCGACATGACCTTGTGCCGAGTCGTCGGTGAATACATCAAACGAAAGCACAACAAACCCGGTGACGCCTTCATCGGCACCGTCCACCGCCTCGACCGCCCCGTGAGCGGCGTGATCCTGTACGCTCGTACCTCAAAAGCCCTATCAAGGCTCACCAACATGTTCCGATTGCGCGAGGTCCAAAAAACGTATTGGGCGGTCGTGCAATCGCCACCGAATCCGCTTGAAGGCCATGTGGTGAATTTTCTCCAGAAAAACCAAAAGCTCAACAAAAGCTTCACCTTCGATTCGCCCGGAGAAGGTCGCAAAGAATCGGAGTTACGTTACCGGACATTGGGGCGTTCCGACCGCTATCATTTTGTCGAAGTGCAGCCGAAATCAGGCCGCCATCACCAAATCCGTGCGACACTCAGCAGCCTCGGCGCCCCGATCAAGGGCGACATCAAATACGGTTCGCGCCGCACCAACGACAATGCCTCCATCCACCTCCACGCCCGCTGCATCGAATTCATGCATCCCGTGCGACGCGTGCCGATACGCATCCTCGCTTCGCCACCCGAAGATCCGGTTTGGAATGCGTGGTTGCGGCTCGAAAACGGCGTGAGTTAATTGGTGATAAAATGCGACTCTTTGGCCTCCCACGCACTGTATCTTTGCGGCCATGAGTGCACAACCTGAACACGTCAAGTGCCTGATCATCGGATCAGGACCCGCTGGATACACCGCCGCCATTTACGCAGCGCGTGCGGACATGAAACCCGTTTTATACCAAGGCATGCAACCCGGAGGTCAATTGACTGAAACCACTGAAGTGGACAACTTCCCGGGCTACCCTGAAGGCATCAACGGTCCCCAAATGATGATGGATCTTGAGGCGCAAGCCAAGCGGTTCGACACCGACGTGCGCAACGGGTGGGTGACAGAAGTAGACTTCACCGGTCCCGTGCACAAAATTTGGGTCGGCGAGGGTGATGATCGCACGGAAATTCATGCGGATTCTGTGATCATTTCCACCGGCGCTTCAGCGAAATGGTTGGGGCTCGAGTCTGAGCTGCGTTTGCGCGATGCCGGCGGTGGAGTGAGCGCGTGTGCTGTTTGTGACGGTTTCTTCTACCGCAACCAAGAGGTCGTGATCGTAGGTGCTGGGGACACGGCGTGCGAAGAAGCGAGTTACCTAGCCAAACTCTGCACGAAAGTCACTATGCTCGTGCGCCGGGGCGAAATGCGTGCATCAAAAGCCATGCAAAACCGGGTATTGGGCATGAAGAATATCGAAGTCCTCTGGAACACGGAAACGCTCGAGGTGCTGGGAACTGACGGCGTGGAAGGCGCCCGAGTCAAAAACAACGCCACCGGAGAGGAGCAGGTTATTCCTTGCACCGGATTCTTCGTGGCCATCGGTCATAAACCGAACACCGATGTTTTCAAAGGCTGGATCGATTTGGACGAGCAAGGCTACATTGTTTATGGGCAACCGGGATCATCCAAAACCAACCGAGAAGGTGTCTTCGTGAGTGGTGATGCTGCGGATAAAACCTACCGTCAAGCGGTTACCGCAGCCGGCACCGGTTGCATGGCCGCGCTCGACGCTGAGCGTTACCTGGCCGCGAAGGGCATCCACTGATTCGGTGCTTGCCTGAAAGATTACTCACCGCAGGCGTAGCCGTAGACGCCGAGCCACGTCAACAAATCCGACGTGCCGCGGATTCCGTCGCCGTCGAAATCCCCGAAGCACGGACCTCCAAAGCCGCCGATTCCTCCGTCGCCTGAGCCTGAGCCGCTGCTAACGCATTGGCCCGCCTCGGCATCCCAAACGGTGCCTTCACCACAGTACGATGGCGGGAGAACCACACACATGCCATTGTCTTCCGTCGCATCCGGATTAAAATTCTCTGCCAGCGGATCCGTACACCCCAAGACTTCAAAGGAGTCGCACACCCCATCTCCATCAGCATCTTCCAGGCACACCCCGTCGCAACCATAACCGGCCTCCGGATAGGTGCAATCCACCGGTGTATCGGCTGACTCATCGAAATCACACGCTGCCGGATCCATGCAACCACTGAAGAAGCAGGAACCGTCATCATCGGTGGCGGCAGGGAAGTAGTTGTCTGCTGACTCATCTGTGCAACCCGGGAATTCCAATTCGTCGCACACACCATCGCCATCGGTATCGTTGATGCACGTACCATCGCAGTTTAAATATTGCTCTGGAAAGGCGCACGTGCCGTCGTCATCCGTCGCGGTCTCATCGAAATTGCAAGCCCCTTCTGCCGTGCAGCCTAGAACTTCAAATGGATCGCAAACACCGTCCCCATCTTCATCTGCCAGACACGCACCTGCGCAATCGTAACCTTCATCCGCATAGATGCATTGGACGGGATCCGTAACGCCATCAACGAAATTGCAGCTTCCGGGATCTTCGCAGCCCGCCACCTCGAACGGATCGCAAATGCCATCGCCATCGGCATCTGATAGGCATTCCAAATCACAGCCATAGCCTTCCGGAGCGAACCAACAAGAGCCATCATCGGAATTAGCTTCCGGATCAAAATTGCACGCATCGGCCTCGATGCACCCCGGCGCGCCCGCGCCAAACGAAAACGCCTCCAACTGCTCATCAAAAGGATTCCCGTCGATGAAGCATTGAAGATTCAAGGTACCGGATAGCAAACCGGTCGTGGTCACTTGAGCCAGCAAGACTTGCAAGTTTTCATTCGGCAATCCGTTTGAGCTACCTGGCAAGACAAACCAACTTCCGCCTACCTCCGAGTTCAGAACAAAATTGGCACCTGTTTCAAATGCGCTTTGTTCGGCCGTGATGCCAATGCTTGAGATGCCCTCTTGCGAGGAATCCACCGGCGCCAAATCCAATCCAATCGTCAACCAACTGTCGTAATTCAAATCAGGCAAGATTCCCAGGAAAAATTCATTGAGGTCGGTGCCGAAAGAGCCACCGGCCGGATGTTGGAAAAACGACGTGGACGTGCTGATGTCGATGGGTTCAGCAGCATTGCCGTAAACCGCCCCGACGAAATCCTCCACTGAAGAGACATGAGCATAAATGCGGTACGTGGTCATGCCCGATAAATCCGAATTGCCCACCATACCGTCATGAAAGGCTACGGCTTCAGCAGATATTTCGGTCACTTGAGCATGAAGTGACACGGAAGAGATCCAGAGTAATGCAGCCACAGAAGCAGTGGCCATGCGCAGAAAATTGCGTCGCATCGGTGATAGGTTTTGGTTAGGGCTAAACCTAATTTAACCTATTTATCGAGTATTATCAAATATTCGTTTGTCTTTGTGTCAAAAAACCCAACCCAGCAGATTCGCCACTAAGGCCATGGCACCGCTGAGCACAAGACCGGACAACACCAGCGACAGCGCAATGCGGCCAAGACGACTTGATTCCCACGTCATGCGCTCACCCCAAATCAGTGAATGGACAAGCGGGGTAGCGACGATTGAGGCGAGGAAAACAATGGCCCATCCCAAAAATGAAAAGCTGGTGTACCCCCACATGAGGGCGGCGGCACCGAGGGTGATGAGGGCAACCGATGTTGGACGGTCGATCTCGATGCCATCGGCACTGCGCGTCCGACAGCGCTTCAAATCGCTGGTGGCGGTGACGTGC
>JBMSHA010000183.1:0-4259 GCA_049416245.1 Flavobacteriales bacterium
TCCTCCACACATACCAGCGATGTACGTGCATAATGGCTGTCTGGTGGGTTGATTTCTCCGGCGACATCTTTCCAACTGAATCGACCGTGATCTCCATGGAGGAGCCTGACCGAAGCACCCGAGTTCCGTGCGATTCCACCGCCCTCATAGTTGTAAATATGCGCCATTCGATCGCAAATCACTTCGTCACCAGGTCGCGTGTGAACGTTGATGGCGATTTGGTTGGTCATCGTGCCGGATGGACAGAACAAAGCCGCTTCGTGGCCAAACAGCGCAGCGCAGCGATCTTGAAAACCTTCTGTCGTGGGATCTTCCGCGAAAACATCATCGCCCGTTGGGGCGCGGTGCATGGCATCCAACATGGCTGCGGTAGGCCTGGTCAAGGTGTCCGATCGAAAGTCAGCGTTCCACTTCATGGGACAAAACTAATTCTGCGGTCATTATCTTCAACGCCTCAAATCAAACCAGTCCACCATGATTCGTCCCAAGTACAAATTGGTCATCTTGATTGTTTTCAGCGGAATGCACCTCATCGCACCAGCGAAGGAAGGCATGTGGATTCCAACGCTCCTCCAAGCGGTAGAAGGAGATATGCAATCGATGGGCATGCACATCACGGCTGAAGATATTTACAGCATCAACGAAGGGAGCTTGAAAGATGCCATCGTTCATTTCAATGGCGGATGTACCGCTGAGATGGTCAGTTCGGAAGGGTTGTTGTTGACAAATCACCACTGCGGCTATGGTGAAATCGCCTACCACAGTTCAGTTGAAAATGACTATTTGACCAACGGATTCTGGGCGATGACGCGGGCGGATGAATTGATGAATCCGGACTTGGTGGCCACGTTCATCGACCGCATTGTTGATGTTACGGCTGAAGTGTTGGGTGCGGAAGATCAGCAGGCTGTGAAGGATGCGTTGATTGCGGAGGTTAGCGCAGGCACAGGTTTGGATGCGGAAGTGGTCGCATTTGATTTTGGCAATAGCTATTATTTGATCACCACCAAAACGTACCGGGACGTGCGCTTGGTCGGTGCGCCGCCGTCTGCGGTCGGAAAATTTGGAGGAGACACAGACAATTGGGTTTGGCCGCGTCATACGGGCGATTTTAGCATGTTTCGGATCTATGCCAATGCCGATAACGAACCGGCCGATTACAGTGAGGAAAATGTGCCTTTCCGCCCGAAGCACCATTTTCCTGTGGATATCGGAGGGGTGAAGGAAGGTGATTTCACCATGGTATTCGGATTTCCAGGAAGAACAGAACAATACTTGACGAGTGATGCCGTGACGTATGTCATTGAAACGCTTAACCCAGCAAGGATTGAAATGCGGGATGCATCGCTCGCTGTGATCAATTCCGCACGTTCACGCACAGCTGCATTGCGAATTGCTTATGCTGACAAGCAATCTTCCATTGCAAACGCGTGGAAGAAATGGATTGGCCAGAACAAAGGATTGATTGAGCTCGGAGCCGTAGACAAGAAGTTGGAATTGGAAGCAGAATTCATGAAGCGAGCAGCGGACCTGGGCGATGTTCCATTGATGCAATTGATCTCTGAAATCCAATCTGCAAACGCCGACCGCCATCCGTATTTGCTGGCCCGAAGCCTGTTCATTGAATGGGTTTATTACGGTCCGGACATTTTGAATTTTGCGTGGTCGCATGCGCCATTGATTGAACGCTGGGACGCCCTGGAAGAGGCGGGAGAATTGGAGGCGATGTTGGATCAAATGAGTGACGCCTTTGACGATCATTTGCGCCAGTTTGATGCAGGAGTTGACGAAGCGGTGTTAGCCGCTTTGGTCATGCCATATTTCCAGCACATGAACCCTCAATTCATTCCGGAAGCGATGTCAGACGCGATCAATGCACCGGAACAATGGGCGCGCGGCCTGTTTGCAAAATCCATCTTTGCAGATGAAGAGGCCATGCGTGCATTGTACAGCAAGCGGAGCCCCAAAGCGTTTGCTAAATTGACCAAGGATCCTGTTTTTCAGTTGATTAAATCGATGCGCTCAACGTATTTCGAGCAAGTGGCTGCAGGTTATGCATCCAGTTCTGCTCGGTTGGATTCGTTGACCGGCGCGTATACCTCAGGATTGAAGAAGCTTTTCCCTGAACGCGCATTTTTCCCCGATGCAAACAGCACACTGCGCTTGACTTACGGAAAGGTGGAGGGGTCTTCTCCATACGACGGCATGACCTATCTGCCGTTTACAACGGCCACGGGCATCCTGCAGAAATATATTCCTGGGGATGCCGATTTTGACCTGCCTGAAGATTTGGTCCAGGCGCTGGAAATTGGAGATTGGGGAGATTATGCAGATGGAAACGGAGAATTGCCGGTTTGCTTCACCGGATCCAATCACACGACAGGTGGAAACTCGGGATCTCCAGCCATCGATGGCGACGGGCATTTGGTGGGCATCAATTTCGATCGCTCATGGGAATCCACCATGAGTGACATTTTATTCGACAGTTCCCGGTGCCGAAACATCATGGTGGACATTCGATACGTCCTTTGGATTACCGACGTGTACGCCGGAGCCGGTCATCTGGTGAATGAAATGGACATCGTGCGATGATTCCGCACGGTGCGTATTTGGGATTAAGCTAAGAAGCCGATAACGGTAATAACCAGTCCGAAAAGAATCAGCGCGAAAACTACCGGTCCTCCGATTTCGTTTTGTTCGGGCTCGCTGTGGTGCCCGTGATCGTGTGATGAGTCATGTGCCATGGGACAAAAATAGTTGAATCTTTCTCACTAGCGCATGTTGAATGAAGCAACCTTCATGTCCGCGCGGGTGTTGTTGTGCGGAGGAATGATTATATTCGACCTCCAACCTGAAATTGACACCAAATGCTTGACCTACGATTGAATAGCGCCGTGGTTTCCATGCTCTTTGCATGGGTGTTTATCCTCGGAATTCCAGAATTGTCAGCCCAATGTGAATCCGGCGAATCGGAAATTGCCGTGGTCATCGTGCCCGATAACTGGCCCAATGAAATTTCTTGGGAACTCCTCTACGACGGTGAGGTATTCGGCTCTGGAACTTCTCAAGGAGACACCATCTGCTTCGACAGCAGCATTGAAGCGCCGTGTTTGCAATTTTCCATCCACGATTCATACGGAGATGGTATTTACGCTCCAGGCGGTTACTGGCTTTATCAAGACGGAGTTGAAATTGCTACGGGGTACAATTACGGGTACGGTGAAACCGTGAATTTCAATTGTGCGCCAGGCGAAACCTGCAACGATGCTTTCGAATTGACAGAGGCGGATTACGGAACTGTTGCTCAGGCGAGTGGCAGTGCGTGGTACATCTTTACACCACCGGCCAATGGCATGTATTTAATCTCCACATGTGGAGTGAGCTGCGACACGCGGTTGTGGATCTACGATTACTGCAACATGGGGAATTTCGACAACACCAACGAAGGAACCATTTATTATGACGATGAGCAGGGGGGATGTGGTGAACAAGCCAATCTGACCGTCTTACTCGAAGGCGGTGAAACGTACTGGATTCGAATGGGGTTAGGCGATGACAATTCAGACGCTGCATGTGAGCAGGGTTTTGATTGGGAATTTGATTTTATTGGGCCGCCCACTGGATGCACGGACGAAGAGGCCTGTAACTACAATCCTTTGGCGGAAGTCGATAGTGGGGATTGCGTTTATCCGGGCGATCCCGATTGTACCGGTCCGGATTTGATCGTCATGGCGGATGCGATTGTCAATAGCCTGTCGGCTCAGGTGATGCAAGTGAGCGAGACCGATTGTTACATCGAAGAGGGTTGCTTGAACGGCTACGGTGATCGTGAGCTGGTTCGTTTCACAACCCACATCAAGAACATCGGCACCTTGGATTACTACATCGGTGTTCCGAGTCAGGCAGAGAACAACCAATTTGAATGGGGCGACTGCCACAATCACTGGCATCACAAGGGATATGCGAAATACGATTTATTCACGTTGGAGGGCCAAGTGATTCCCATCGGATTCAAGAATGGATTCTGTGTGATGGATTTGGAATGCAGTGGCGGTGGCACAGGCCAATACGGTTGTGGCAACATGGGCATTTCGGCAGGCTGTGGAGACATTTATGGCTCGGGATTGAGCTGCCAGTGGATTGACGTGACCGATGTAGAGGACGGCACCTACTACCTCGTGGTACGAGCCAATTATGATTTCATTCCTGACGCCCTCGGCCGAGCGGAAAATTCGTACGAGAACAATCACGCTGCGGTG
>JBMSHA010000184.1:0-4251 GCA_049416245.1 Flavobacteriales bacterium
CTACTTCCGCCTGAACCTCAATCGTTCCGGCATACGCGAAAGCGTCAATTTGAATCACGGCAGCCGAGTCTGCTAGGCTCACCGCACAGTCCCCCTGCCCATGAAGTTCCAATTTTGGCACCGGCGAGGTTAAAGGAAATGCGATTGACAGCCCCATTACCTCAGACAAATCACTCAACGCATTGCAGCGGTCTTCGAATCCTAAAATTAAACGCCCCTCATCGCCGGTTTCTGTGGCGCGATCGAGCCAATTTGCAGGACCTGTCCAAGTCAATTCCAACGAATCACCTGTGCTCGCAGAAACGCTTACATCGAGGTGGCCGTAGACCTCAACCACTTCGATGAAGTCCGCTTCAAGAACAACCGTCCGTGAGCTCGTTGTGCCCGCAGTTTGAAGGCAAGCTGGTGAGTCTGCTCGATCACACCCCATCAACCACCCGCATGCGCAAGCAAGGCATAGCAATGGATGGCCCCAATTGTTCATCTGCGTGGATTGTCGTCTTTTAGGGCTGCCTTGGCTCGATTCCAAAAAGCATCCATTTCTGCCAGATCCATGTCGACCATGGCTTTTCCGCCCTGCTCTTCTCGGCTTTTGATTTCACGCTCCATGTGTTCAAAACGCGCTTGGAACCGTCGGTTTGTGCGTTCCAAAGCCTCGTCCGGATTAATGCCCTTGAAGCGAGCATAATTGATCAACGCAAAAAGTACATCTCCAAACTCATCCACCGCTCGCTCCGAGCCCACTGCTATTTCCGCTTGGAATTCTCCAATTTCCTCTTCGACCTTGTTCCAGACTTGATCGGCATGCTCCCAATCGAATCCAACCCCGCGTACTTTATCCTGCATCCGATAAGCCTTGACCAAACTGGGCAAACCTTTCGGCACCCCTTCTAAAACCGATTTCTTACCCTCCTTCAACTTCAGCTGTTCCCAATTCGCTTTGACGGTCTCTTCGTCGTTTGCTTCCACATCGCCGTATATGTGAGGATGCCGATCGATGAGCTTGTCGCAAATGCCATTCAAGCTGTCGGCGATGTCCCATCCGCCGTCCTCCGGAGTGCGTTCGCTAGCGATTTGGGCATAAAACACCATGTGCAATAGCAAATCGCCTGTTTCCTTTCGGATTTCTTCCAAATCGCCATCGATGATGGCTTCGCTCAATTCGTAGGTTTCTTCGATGGTGAGATGCCGCAGTGATTCAAACGTTTGTTTACGGTCCCACGGGCATTGGGTGCGCAAGTCGGACATGATGTTCAACAACCGCTCAAACGCAGCCAATTTCTCTTTCGTACTGTGCATGTTGCGAAGGTAAGCCTTGCTAAATTCGAACGGTTATGAGGATTCATTCAATTCTGCACATCGGCTTTGTCTTTCTCTTGAGCTTTGGGCCCCGGGGAGAACTATCCGCACAATCCGCCCGATGGGGATTTCATGGACAAGCGGGATACGTGCTCCCACATCGCCCGGAAATGCACGCGTTGGTGACCGGGCACTCGTGGGGATTTGGCGCGGAACGTGGCAGCTGGAGTCAAAACGGATGGCGTGCCGAATGGAGACACGGTCGTGGAATTTGGGAAGGTGTGGAATACGCTTGGTTGGATGCCGGAAGTTCTTCAATGGGGCAAATTGTCAGCGCAATGTGGAAGGTCAAAATTCCCGTTTGGCGATCGGTGACCGGAGAATTCGGAAGCGGATTGGGTTGGGCCTTATCCCCTTATGATCTGGAAAAGCGACCGCTCTCTTTTGCCTTGGGAACCCATTTGAACGCTGGCCTTCATCTGGGGCTTTCCGCCAAACTTGCCGATTTAGGATCCCATGAAGCGGTCATAACTACGGGCTTGACTCACTTTTCGAATGGAGCTGTCTCTATGCCCAACTTGGGCATCAACAACCTTTTTCTGCGGCTGTGCTTGATTCCACAACGATTTATCGACCAAGCACCTCTACCTCAAAACTCTTTAGAAATCCCTCAGGTCAAATGGTCGGGCTTTTCTGCCATTCGCACCGGAATTCGTGACGTAAACCTGCCCGGAGGTGTGCGGCACCCCGTGAGCAGCTGCATGGCCGGGGTTCTTCGTCATTATTCAACCCGTTTCGCAGCCGTCGTTGCAGCTGACTTGAGTTACAATCAAAGTTTGAGAGAAACAACGGGTATCGCACTCTCTGCGATGCAGCGGACTCAATGGGCCTCGCAATTGGGCGTTGATGTCTGCTTTGGTCGGGCCCATCTTATGTTGCTTCAAGGTTGGGTTTGGAGCAATCCCGACGTAGCCCTCGGCCGGCGACACTTGCATGCCGCATTCGGATATGAACTTTGGCCACAATGGCGCCTTGAAATTGGTTTGCGTTCCTTCCGTTTGAGGGCTGACTACGCCTACCTCGGCATCGGCCGAGCATTTTGATTCGCGGCTACGGACACACTTCGCTAAACGCCGCCAAAAACATCAGCAAGTCTCCGGTATTCACTTGACCGTCGTTGTTGATATCCTCTGGACAGGATGTCTCGATGGGCCATTCACAAGAGCCATCATCCCACTGGGCGTTCGGATTAAAATTGGGGGCCTCCGGCCAGGTACATCCCGCACAGCTCGAGACTTCACACGTCCCATCGTCAATGGTAGCTTCGGGATTGTAGTTGCAAGCGAAAGTGTACCGGCACCCGGGAATTTCAGAACCGGACTCAGTCCAACTTCCGAACAGCCCCAATTGCTCCATGTAAGTCCAACAAGTCAACCAATTCGAACCGTCCGCCGGAAATGCTCCGATGTAGTCCACGGGATAAAACCACTCGTTCGAAGGCAAGTATTCTGGCGCTACGACAAATGAAGAATCTTGTGTTGGGGTCAAATTGACCGATTCAGTGACGAGCCCAGCTTCCGTCGCAAATGCATAGTCCACATTGGGATTTGCTGCAAAATTATTGTTCTCGGTAAAATGTGATTCGACTTCCGATTGGCCGTTGAACACAAACCCTTCATTGTACAGGATCATCTCGGAAATGCCCGTGGAATCGCCTATGGCCCAAAACCGGTTGTTTTGAATCAACGTTTCGCCAAATAGCAAAAGCTCCCAAGCATCGCACGGATCTTCATCCTCGAAATCAATGCCCAAACTGAAATTCAAAAACAGGCTGTTGTGGATTCGCCCTCCGGCGCCGTTGTGCATGCGAATGGCCGTGGCCGCTCCGCGACCTACGTAAGTTTGGTTGTAAATGAGCGGATTCGAATAAGGCATGAACGTCATGTCCACGTCGAACTCCTCGTAGTCGTCGCCCTCGTAATCCCCACCGTGTTCGCCAGCGCCCGACAGTTCATCCAAAATGCTGAAAATAAACTGCGCATTTCCCTGCCATCCTTGGTCATACTCCAATCCGTCTTCGTGATTGAAAGCGAGTCCGAGGTAACGCACATTGGCCAATCCTCCGTAAATCTGAACCCCGTCGTCGGCACTTGCAATCGCCTCGATGTACTCGATAACGGTTTCGGGGCCAACACCGCACAACGTGAGCGCATTCGTTTCCAACTCGTTTCCAAATTGGCTGACACCCGTCGACGTAGAGGCGTGTCGAATGCTGATGTAGCGCAACGTGCCTGAATCGGTGTGCGTGGTTCCGTCACCGCCATAGATGTTACGGGATTGACCGGTTACATCGAAAACTCCCTCTACTTCATCCTGGCCGTCAAACGTGTTCAACGCGCCATCGCCGCATACGATCAATCCTCCCCACATCCCTGAAACATCATAGCCTGTGCTTCCGTCCAACGGATCTCCTTCAAAGGTGAAGATGATGGGACAATTGGAGGTGCCGTCCGCCTCAATTTTTCCGCCTGTACTCACCACGAGACTGCCTGCAGTTTGTTCGAACACAAAATCCAATCGCGGGGAAGGATTTCCGTTTGGTAACGTATAAGTCAGCGTATCCGAAATAACCGCCGTGCGTCCCATAACGACCGTACCCGGCTCAATCGTCAAGATGTCTCCCGGATTGACATAAACGGTTTCGGTCAACACGTAAATCGTATCACAAGACCATGTCGTTGTGCCTGTACCCAACCCCCCATTATCGGAGATTTCCACAATGGGACGCTCAGGGACAGGGCCACATTCGCAGGGCCCCAATTGAGCGTTGGCCGAAACTTCGAATCCAACCCACAACAAGCAAATCAAAGTTGGACGCAGAATACACCGCATATTCAGTGGGATAAGTCAAGGATAATTTACGCAAAAATTCACAGAAATCGCGGCAATTCA
>JBMSHA010000185.1:0-4225 GCA_049416245.1 Flavobacteriales bacterium
ATGTCTTCGACATTGCGGCCCAGCGCTTAAACTTTCGTGCTTTGCGAAATTCAAAGGCTCTTCCCATGGTGTTTCAATTTTGAGCAAATATCGCAATTTCGACCAACGAAACGCTCCCTGATGATGCGTTGAATCCGAAGTATGTAATTCACAAATATGATGAATGCAGGACGATTTTCGTTAGTGAAAAGCTACCTTTGGGTATGCATTATAGGAGCTTAATATTCGGAACATTGTGCTTCGCTTTACTGCATCTAATTGGATGCAAACACGAGGTGCCTTCGCCAAACTTCCCTCCAGGAAGTGAAGTTATCGAGTCAACTGAATGCGATCCGGACACCGTCTATTTCCAACAAGACATTCTTCCTTTGCTGGCATCGAGTTGCGCCATGCCTGACTGCCATGATGTGGCGAGTCATGAGGATGGAATCATCCTGGACAGTTACGCCAACATCCTTTTCGGTGACGATGACAATTTGGTCGTTCCAGGTTCTTTGGGTGCGAGTGAATTGTACGAGGTGATTACCGAAGATGACCCGGATAAAATCATGCCGCCTCCCCCTGCAAACCCCTTGTCATCCGATCAGATCAACACCATTGCAACCTGGATCCAGCAAGGAGCCTTGAACAATTCGTGCTCATCGTGCGACACGTCACAATTCACGTATTCGGCCATTATTGCTCCCATGATGCAAAACAATTGCACCGCATGCCACGGAGGGAGCGCGCCAGATGCTGGACTGGATTTAACAACGCACGCAGGCGTATCAAGCGCAGCATCTTACTTGCAATTGACGGAGCGGGTTTCACATGCGCCGGGGTTTGATCCCATGCCGCCAACAGGTGATGGGTTAAGCACTTGTCAAATCACACAAATTGAAAATTGGATCAATGCGGGCATGCCGAATAACTAGCGGGATGATGAGCATCTTGGTCCTTTCGTTGCTCTCGACCGGTTGCTATTACGATGTCGAAGAGACCCTTTACGACGGGGGATGTCCTGAACGAGTGGCTACGTATGATGCGACCATCGCCGAAATCATCGACAACAATTGCGTCGTTTGTCACAGTGGACCCAATGCCGACGCAGGGCTCTCATTAACCACGTATTCGGAAGTTCGAGATGCCGCACTCAACGGCGCTCTCCTGAATAGAATCTTGCTTCCCGGATCAAATCCTGCTTCCATGCCGCCGAATGGCGAATTGGGCGTTTGTAAAATCGAGCGCATTCAAGCTTGGATTGATGCCGGCGCACCAGAAAACTAAGAAACACAAACATGAAGCATTACGTTTTGGCCTGGTTTGCACTCCTTTTAAGCGCTGGACTTTCAGCACAGCAGTTCATGACGCGAGAAGGACAAGTGCGATTCTTTTCGACAACACCTGTCGAAGACATTGAAGCTATCAACAACCAAACGACCGGCCTGCTCACGTCCAGTGGTGAATTCGCTTTTCGTGTTCCTATTCTGGGGTTCCGTTTTGAAAAGGCCCTGATGGAAGAGCATTTCAATGAGAATTACATGGAGTCCAGTAAATTTCCGAATGGCTCGTTTGAAGGGCGCATTACCGACTGGAATGCAGGCCTACAAGATGGATCGTGGCATTCCGTTGATGCCAGTGGAAAATTAACTATCCACGGAGTTGAAAGCGAACGTAACATTCCGGTTGAAATCAAATGGAACGGCAGCGCTTGGGAAGTGAAATCTGAATTTTCCGTGGCTCCCGCAGACCATCAAATTGACATTCCAAAAATGGTGAAGAATAAGATCGCCGAGTCTTTGGATGTTTCTGTAAGTGCAGTCCTCAATCCACGGTAAGCATGTGGGATTCGATGCATAAACGGACGAATGTCCTCCAACTTACAGGGCTCCTTTGTTTTTCTCTCGTTTCGTCTTCGGTTCAATGCCAAAGCCTACTTGACGATCTCTTGGGACCTGAGGAGCTCATGGTGCGCCCAGTTTCCGCAACGTTCAAGGATACGCGAATCATCAATGCTCAAAGCAATGAGACTCCTGGCAAACGTGTACTGCATTTCGTCATCGCTCACCGCTTCGGTCAAGTGAATGATGGCATCTACGAATTGTTCGGATTGGACAATGCCAGCATGCGCATGGGATTTGATTACGGCATCACCGATCGATTGTGCGTAGGTGTTGGTCGAAGCACCTTCCAAAAAACCATCGAAGGCTCTGTCAAATGGCGGGCGCTGCAGCAAAATACGGACAACAGCATGCCGGTCAGTGTTACGTTGTATTCGGTCATGATGGCGAATGGATTGCGTTGGGCTGACCCGGACCGTCAGAATTATTTCACTTCCCGATTGAGCTATACGCATCAAGCCATTATCGCCAAGAAGTGGAATGAGTCTTTCAGTTTGGCCTTGATTCCATCCCTCACCCACCGCAATCTTGTGGCCACTTTGGAAGATGCCCACGATCAAGTAACCATGGGGCTCGGCGGGCGCTATAAAGTGGGACCGCGCGCTTCCGTGAACTTCGAATACCACTACGCGCTTGCGGGATTGCCCGATGAAAGTGTCAACAGCTTGTCTCTTGGCATGGATATTGAGACAGGAGGACACGTGTTTCAACTGCACCTGACCAATTCCCAAGGCATGTTTGAACGGGCCTTTTTGACTGAGACTTCAGGGACTTGGGGAGATGGAGCAATTTATTTTGGCTTTAATTTGAGTCGAGTTTTTGATTTTTAATCCAATGACAATCATACCACGCACCCCTCACTTATTCACCGCAGCGCTCATACTCATGGTTTCCGGCGAAGTATTTGGAAGCACCTCTTCCTCCGTTTTTCTTTCGGACTCAACTGAAATTAAAACAGAGAATAAAGCAAAAAGCCTCGGCAATTGGAGAGGGATGTCCATGAGCGCTGTGTCAATGGCACAATTTCAAGGAAACCTCGAATCTTATGACGCAAGCTGGGGACCAAGAGATGGATTGGGCCTAATCACAGACGATGCCTTAACCTCATGGCGCCTCGAATTGAATCCATTCGAAAAGAGGCAACGCATGCTCGGCGAATTCATCGGGATTACAACAGGACTTGGATTTGATTGGTGGCACGTCGGCGTCGATGATTCGCATCGATTGCAGTTCGACGAAGCGATGGATGTGGTGACCGCCGATGCCTTCAGCCCGGACAGCATCAATGTCTCCAAAAATTTCATCAATGCGGTTTATTTGAGGGTACCTTTGCTGGCATCGTTGCATACCTACCGCTCTGGCAAGAGTGGGTTTCATGTTGAGGCCGGACTTGTAGGAGGCTACCTTTTGCATGGTAAATACACGTTTGAACAAAAGACATCTTCATCGACCAACACCGCAGTGGAAGATTTTCCCATTTCGCCATTGCAAGTAAACGCTCGATTGGCCGTCGGCTTTGGCAAGATGAGTTTGTTGGGGGAAGCCAGCCTGCTTCCTTTCTTTGAAGAAAACCCCATGGACTCTCCCAGTATGCATAGTTTCTCCGTGGGCCTGCAATTCCGATTGGACGACTGAGAACATTCCCTCGCGTGGTCTGTTGGGAGCGCATGGAAAAGTCAATTCTTGTGTTCGGAAATCCCTACGGGCGGAAGTCGAAAATTGCTTCTGAGATGGCCTCCTTGGCCGATAAATCTGGAATCCAAGCGATTTTTCTCAATGAATATGTCTCCAGTGACGGTAAGTTTCCTGTTGCCGATATGCAAAGACGATTGGAGTCTTTTAGCACCATCATCATCCATGCTCCCGTTTATTGGTACAGCACTCCCGCATTGGTGAAATCCTGGATCGACCAACTCTTCACACCGGGCTGGGCTTTTCCAAAGCATGAATCAAAGCTCAAAGGAAAGCGCATCGCCATGAGCCTCACAGTGGGCGCTGAGATGAGCACGTACGCCGATGGCCAAGCGAATCGTTTTGAATTGGCTACTTACTTCTTACCATTTGAAGCAGCCTTTCGTTACTGCGGAATGGATTGGCGTGGCGTGACATCGTGCCAGTTCCCATCTGCTGCAACAAATGTCGTTGATACAGCTGCGCAGCAGCTCCAAAAAACGTTGGAGCTTCTCAGCGAACCAGCGTGATGGTTCCGGTCAAATCTTGTTTGCCGGGAATGGTCAGGATGTAATAATACGTCCCTTCTGCTACGCCTTCTGCGCGCCAGTTATTTCCGTAATTCGCTTTTCGATAAACCAGATTTCCCCACCGGTCAAAGACCTGCAATTCAT
>JBMSHA010000186.1:0-4222 GCA_049416245.1 Flavobacteriales bacterium
CGAACAGCTCGTTCAAAAGGCGAAGCATGCACGTGCCGTCGGAACTCCCACCGCCCAAGCCGGCCCCCATCGGGATGACTTTGTGCAAGTGGGCGTGAACCCCACCGATGCCGTGCCGCTCTCGAATCAAATCGTAAGCGCGGTGGACGAGGTTTTGTTGGGAATTACCGGGAATTGAAAGTCCGGTCGTATCAAGGTGTAAGCCAGGCGCATCAACCGCTTGCACTTCAAGGATGTCGTGCCAGTTGACGGGAACAAAGAGGCTTTCTAAGTCGTGAAATCCGTCCGGCCGTTTAGCCGTGACAAATAGCCCCAGGTTGATTTTGGCGTGTGCAAAGCCAATCATTCCAGATAGCCCAATCGTTTGAGTTTCCGCTCGTCATCGCGCCAGTCTTTGTCTACTTTGACGTACAAGTCGAGAAAAACGTGTTGCCCGATGAAGCGCTCAATGTCTTTACGCGCATCCATGCCCACGCGTTTAATCATGCTCCCTCCTTTGCCAATGACGATTTGCTTTTGGCTGTCTCTTGCCACGCGAATTTCTGCTCGAATCTTCACGATGCTTTCCTCCTCTTGATAGGCGTCGACCACCACTTCACAGGAATAGGGGATTTCTTGCTTGAAATGCGTGAGGATTTTCTCCCGGATGATTTCGGAAATGAAAAAGCGCATCGGCTTGTTCGTGAGTTCATCCTTTGCAAAATACGGAGGGCTTTCTGGTAAATGTTCCACAATACGCTCGAGCAGCTGTTCGATGTTGAACCCGTGCAAGGCGCTGATGGGAGCCACGGTGGCGCGTGGAATACGAGCTTGCCAATACGCGATGCGGTCCATCACATCCTGTTGGTCGGCGAGGTCAATTTTGTTGATCAAGATGAACACGGGAACCTCCATGTCCGCGATTTTGGCGAACGTTTCGGGATGGGCGAGGTCGTCTTCCTGAACATCCGTGACCAACAAGATCAAATCTGCGTCTTGAAGGGCAGTTCGCACGAATCTCATCATCCCCTCTTGCAGCTTATACGCCGGATCCAACACACCTGGCGTATCGCTGTAAACGATTTGCCAATCGTCTGCATTGACGATGCCCATAATGCGGTGTCGGGTGGTTTGTGCCTTTTTGTTGATGATGCTCAGGCGCTCGCCCACCAATTGATTCATCAGCGTGCTTTTCCCCACATTGGGAGATCCGATGATGTTTACAAAGCCGGCGCGGTGTGGCGTATTGGAGGTGGCGGTCATGGTGGGGTTACCGTTTCTGCTGCGAAGGTACGTCGAGCCTTGGGATCTTGACACAGGATTTACGTGTGGGAATTGCTCTTTTGATTTGGTGGAATGGAACTTCGGTGTATCTTTGCTGTCCCGTTCGCGCAGCGTTCGGGTGGACATCGCGGGGTGGAGCAGTTGGTAGCTCGTCGGGCTCATAACCCGAAGGTCGTCAGTTCGAGTCTGGCCCCCGCAACAACGAAAAACGGACCCGTGAATAGCGGGTCCGTTTTTTATTTCCGAAGATTCGGTGTGCGTTAGGGGCACGCTTCCCCAAACAAAGTCAGGAATTCCAACAAATCGGCGGTACCGATGACGGCATTCCCGTCAAAATCATATGCGCCGGCCCACTCATTGCTAAATGCAGAAAGGAAGAGCAGGAAGTCACTGACATTCACCACTGCGTCGGCGTTGAAGTCGCCAGGACAAAAGCCGCCGGGGATGAAGCCGCTTCCACCGCATCCCTCAGCCCATTCTGGGAACGCGTAGCCTTCGGCGCAGTGAAAGGCTTGGATGCCGACCTCCACACCGATTTGACGTCCGCGACCGTCGTCCATGGGAGGGTGGATTCCGCCCCACATTCTGGACAGCGCGCTCTCATTCGCCGCATCGTAATAGGTCGCCCACTGCAATTCAAAATTCATGGAAGGCCCATCTTCGAATACCAAGAATTGATTCATCACTACGGGGAATGAGCCCAATCCACCGGGGAAATATTCGCTGCCAGTGAGCAGGGTCAGCACTTCTGCTGCTGCCCGTGAAAAGGTCGAATGGCCGCTCACATAGCCTGCAAAAGGCGGTGTCACGAAAGATGGACGTTGATAAGGCCACCAGTTTTTGGCGAGAATCCAGCCCACCCCAGCTTCGTCGATGAACGGGACCTCTACATAATCCGGTCCTCGCCAAGCCAAAACTTTGATTTCACCTATGGCGTCCGGATTGAATGTTGCCAGCGCGTCTCCTTCCTCCACGACTTCGATGTAGCCCGGAATCAGAGGTAATCCGGATGGGTGGTAATTTGACAAGGTGGTGTCAGAAGACTGTCCCATTTCGGCCATGTACCGAATGGCAGAAACCGGTCGCGTGTAGTCGTAATAACCTTTGACACTCCAGGTGGAAACTGCCGAGTCGTGCATGGCGCCCGCAAGCGCTAGATAGGCTTTGACCGTGTATTCGAGCTCGTCGATCAGCGGACCCTGCCCCCGCCAACGCAACTCGAATTCCGGGTAATCCATGATTTCATTCAGGATGGTAAACCAATGGCCGGGTGGGGTTTCGGAATCAGGTCCGTCTGCCCAGAATTCTGCCAAACAGCGGGCATAGTCTCCCCGTGGAACCATTTGGGGCTCGTATGGCTCTCCGGTGAATGGGTTGATTTCATGTCCCGGATGCAACCCGCCACCATTGAAAAAGTCATAGAAATCAGCAAAATCTTCCGGCGCTGTGACGAAACTCCCGTCGCTTCCCATGTTTCCCGGTGAAATGTCCCACATCACCCCGTCCGTCGGATCCAGGTGGGAAGACCAAACAGAAACCATCGCAAAATTCCATTTCCACAAATCATCCAACCCGCCCGCGACGGTGGTTGAGTCGAGGTACACGGGAGCCCCCGGATTTTTCCACACGTGGTAGGTGCAACTGTCCCGATTCAGCAGTTCTAAATCTGCCGAATCCAAAGCAAAGGGGACCACTTCACCCCATTCGGGTCCAACGAATTCAGGAATGTCGGTGCTGACGTTTCCGCTTTGGTCGATGAACAGGGTCAGTTCGATGGGCTGCCAGCGATTCGGATCGATCACATCGGGATTGCCCGGCATTTCAGGAAGAATGTTGGGGTTGATCGGAGCGTAGCAATCCGCAGCATATTCGTTGGCTTCGTTCGATCCATCTTGCAGCCCAAAAGCGATGATTTGCTCGGCCACGTAATTCCCCAATGCCGCTGGTCCGTCGTTCAAATAATCCGTCGAGGAAAAGCCAATGTCGTAACCCAATTGCGCCATGAGCGTATTGATGTTGAACATGGTAATGGGGCCGTCTGGGGAGCCCCCAAAGCGGTGCACCATGATCCGGTAGATGGCGTAGCTGATTGCCTCTTCCCGCGCAGCCTGTATGTCTTCCGGAGAATCTGGAATGTCTACACCTTCAAATGGACAATAAAACCCGGCCCATGTTTTTCCGAGAAAGAAATGCTCAGTGGGTCCCTCATCGTAAGCGGTCCAGCAATCGAACATGGCGATTGAAGTGTGCAGCAAATTCCGAGCATGAACCGTCGGGCGGGCGAAGTCATTTCGGATGCCTTCCAGGACTTCTTCATTCCAGACGTGAGCAATGTTATCTCCGATAACTTGGGCCTTTGCATTTGATGCCATTCCCGAGAAGAAGACAAAAAGAAAGCCGTATACAAGTTGAATGTGGCGGTTGCTGAGCATCGCTTTAGCTTTGTAAGCTTACGAATTTAACACAAAAAACATCAAGAGTTTTTCTATCACCATGAGCATCAATTCTTCACACCTTCTGGTTGCAGCCGCTTTTGTCATCCTGGGTTTCTTGCTTGGACGGATCACGGCACCGCATCCTCAGCATCCGCTCGGAGCGGAACATGTTGAAATCATCAAGCATTTAGGGGGCGACATCCCCAGTGGCATAGAAGGGCATGGAGATGTCCAAGTGATTGTGAAATCGATTGAAGATTCCGACTTCTCGGGCGATACGGTTTTCGCCATCCCCGGCGGTAAGGTTCACATGATCAAAGCAGGAGGTGAAGTCGAAGTCGAAGTGGAATTGGACGAGGCGGGCACGACTTGGACAGAACGCAATGAAGCGGGGGCGGTGATCAATAAACGGATCATCGTCACTTCCGAAAATTGAGGTTGTTACTCATGAAGTGAGCCCATCTTGCCGTCGTGGTAATCCATGATGGCGTGTTGGACTTCTTCAATGGAATTCATCACAAAAG
>JBMSHA010000187.1:0-4206 GCA_049416245.1 Flavobacteriales bacterium
GCAGTGACCAACAGGATGCGTAACCATAAGTGCACTGGAGCCAATTGCCCGGAAGTATCCGTGATTTCAGGAATGGCTGTCGCGATCGTTAAATACCCTGGAATGGCAAGGACCCACCCGAATGTGCCGGGTTTGAGGGCAAGCCAAATGGCATGAAATGACAACTTCATTTCGGGCGTGAGCCATCCGAAATAAACGATGAATTGCACCAAGGTGCTGGCGGTCACTGCCCAGGCCACACCGACGATTCCAAGTCCGTTCGACATGGCAAACCAAGCCGTTCCAGACATGCCGATGAGGTATAAAACTTTGATGAGAATTGCGGGTTTCAATCGATCTGTTGCCCGAACTACCGCATCAGCGAGCTTAATGAGCGATCGAAAAGCCACGCCCAGAAATAGGATGCGCACCACGGGACCCGCTTCTGCATACGACGCCCCCAAAATCAATACAGACACTTCTGTGGAGAACCAGGCCAAGGCCAAGCTGCCTGGAAAGATAATCCAGGCAATGAGCCCCAAGCCGCGTGTGATGACCTGATTCATGGCTTTGCCGTCCGACTGGATGGCAGCCATTCCGCTAAACAGAACGCTATCGCCGAGCTTGCCCAAGATGGTGATGGGTAGCGACATCAAATGAGCCGAGCGATCGTAAACCCCGGTACTGGACCAACCGTCGTTAGCAGTCGGTGCCGATTTATTGAACTCACCGACTATCAACGTATCCACCTTGGTCGAGGCGTAATTGAACCAATTGAAAAGAGTTGATTGGCCGCCATAGCGAAGCATGGTGCCTAAGTCACGTCCATTCCAGCCTCCCCATACCGTTGGCATGCCCTCCGGTCGCATGATCCAGTAAACCACACCCAACAACGCATTTTGACTTAACAAAGCCGCGACATAAGCCCAAATGCCGTAGCCGGCATAGGCCAATCCCAATCCCACGCACAAATTGCCCAAGACCATTGCGACCATGGCAGCAATGAATAAGCGCTTGAATTCCATTTGGCGGATGAGCAAGCTCCTCGGTACGAGGGCCACACTCGATAGGATAAAGCTCCACGCGATGTACCGCAATACTTCGGTGAGCAGTACGCTGTCAAACCAAGCTCCAATCGCAGGGGCTGTAGCATACAAGCCACCAAAAAATACCGCTCCTAGCACAAGTGAAAAGTGCAACGCTGCCCTGATGTGTCGGCTCTCCAATTCCGCTCGCTGTATCAGCGAAGGCCCGATGCCTATTTGAGCGAAAATTTCAATGAAGCCGACCACCACGAGGGCGATGGACATAATGCCAAAGTCTGCCTTATCAATGAGCCGCGCGAGCAGCATGATGAAAAGCAGTTGAAGAAGCACCTGGCTTACCACGTTGACCGATTGCCATCGGATGGACGTTGCAAAAGCTGGGGCCCGGCGCTTCATCATCAAGAGAAGTTATCGCGCAATACTCACCGATCGTTTTTCGCGGATGACAGTCACCTTCACTTGGCCTGGATAGGTCATCTCATTCATGATGCGCTGAGACAGGTCAACGGAAAGCTGATCCGCTTGGTCGTCGGACACTTGGTCACTTTCAACCATCACGCGCAGTTCACGTCCGGCCTGAATGGCGAAAGATTTGGTCACCCCAGGAAATTCCAGCGCCAAGTTTTCGAGATCACGCAAACGTTGAATGTAGGCTTCCACCATCTCTCGACGAGCGCCCGGTCTCGCCCCAGAAATAGCGTCGCACACTTGGACGATGGGAGAGAGCAATGTGGTCATTTCAATCTCATCATGGTGTGCACCGATGGCATTCAACACATCCGGTTTCTCGCCGCATCGTTCTGCGATTTTCATGCCGAGCAATGCGTGTGGCAATTCACTCTCTTCATCGCTAACCTTTCCAATATCATGGAGCAGTCCGGCACGCTTGGCGGCCTTTGTGTCGAGTCCCAATTCTGCCGCCATGGTCGCACAGAGGTTGGCGACTTCTCGGCTGTGTTGAAGCAAGTTTTGACCGTATGACGAACGGTATTTCATCCTGCCTACCATGCGGGTGAGCTCGCCCTTCATGTTGTGAATGCCCAGATCAATGCAGGTTCGCTTTCCGATTTCCAGGATTTCTTCCTCCAATTTTTTTGTCACTTTCGCCACAACCTCTTCGATGCGTGCGGGGTGGATGCGGCCATCGGTCACAAGCTGGTGCAATGACAACCGGGCAATTTCGCGGCGGACCGGATCGAAGCAGCTCAGGATGATGGCTTCAGGGGTGTCATCAACGATGAATTCTACACCCGTAGATGCTTCCAAAGCGCGAATGTTTCGTCCTTCTCGACCGATGATGCGGCCTTTGACATCGTCATTGGCGATGTTGAAGACCGAAACGGAATTTTCCACGCTGTGCTCTGTAGCCACGCGCTGGATGGTCTGGATGACAATCTTTTTCGCTTCGTGATTCGCTTTGAGCTTCGCGTCATCGAGAATGTCTTGAACTTGAGAGGAGGCCAAAGCTTTGGCGTCGTTGATGACCTGCTCTTTGAGTGCCTCTTGCGCTTCCGAGGCTGACATGTTCCCAATTTTTTCGAGCAGTTCTACGGCCTTGTGGCGCTCCTTGTCGAGTTCTTTTCCTTTGTTCTCAAGAGCTTCGAGCCGCTGACTGATTTTTTCTTGCTCCTTGTCTACATGACGCTCTTTTGACTTCAACCGGTCTTGTTCTTTCTTCAGGTTGTTGAATTCGTTTCGAAGCTTGTCTTCCTTGGATTGAATGCTCGCACTTCGCTCTTTTATTTCGGCGTTGTGCTTTTCCTTCATTTCGATGAAGCGTTCTTTGGCCTGAAGGATTTTCTTTTCCTTGATGTTTTCGCCTTGCTCTTCGGCCTTGGCGAGGATTTGTTCCTTTTGTCTAGATAAAAAGCGGTTGAAAAGCACGTAGCCTATTCCACCGCCTACTGCGAGGCCTGAAAGGGAACCAATTAAAATTGATGTAAAGTCCATGAATGTCTGATGTTCATCAGAGCTCCAATGCTTTGTGAATGCGCTGCCGAAGGTGTTCGATATGCTTGAGTGAATCGTCAGTCAATGCTTTCGATGGCTCGACTTTCTTGTCGTTTCTGTCGAGCCCGGAAGATGTTAACTGCAATGCCGTCATGGCCAATAAATCGACCGGGTCGTCCACCTGAAATTGTTGACGAAAGGCATCGAATTGTGCATTGATGGCGTCCGCTGCTTGCCGAAGGCTTTCAACTTCGTTTGCTGCGGCGCTCAACGGGTATTCCCGTCCTGCTATGTTGAGTCGTATGGTTTCCATTAGGCTTCTAACAAGGCAATGCACGTATCTATTTCACTCAAAAGCATTTGAACCTCTTCGCGGCCAAAGCTTGGGGAATCTGATTGATGAGAATGGGATAATTGTGTAGGGGGTGAATCCTGAAATGTACGCTCCTCCGCTGCTTGGGTAAGCTGATCAAGCTTGGTTTCCAATTCGGCGTTGCGAAGCCGCAATCGTTCGTTTTCCGAAAGCGTTTCGCTTAACTGATGTGCTTGATTTTCATAGGCCTCAATCAATCGCTCCACATCTCCCATGAGGCGTTCAAGACGTGTCTTGTCTTGGTGCGTATGGGGAGTGGTTGTCGTCGGTGAGTGCATTTTCTAGGGTTCTATACAAACTTACAATTTGTAAGCGCGAAATCATAGGAAAACCCGTTGGGTTCCTGTGTTAGTTTTGCAAACTGTATGTTGATGAACGCCCAAGCTCAAGTAAAAATTGTTGCTCTTGCCCTGATTTTATTGGGTTGTACCGTGTTGGGGAAGTTGCACGGACAAGGTCTGGATGGGCCAGATTTTCAAGATTTTGGCAAGTATAGCGGCCTGATGGCACCGTTGGATATTCCCTTGATCTTGGCCGGGAATTTTGGAGAATTGCGCGCCGATCACTTTCACACAGGACTGGATTTCAAGACCCAAGGCAGGGAAGGGTTTCCTGTGATTGCAGCGGCGGACGGCGTGGTGGCGCGGGTTAAGATTTCTCCAAACGGGTATGGGCGTGCGATTTATTTGAGCAGTCCGGAGGGCTTGACTACAGTGTATGCGCACTTGCAACGTTTCGCACCTGTCGTCGAGCAGTGGGCGCTCGATCGTCAGTACGAGCGCCAAACGTTTGCCATCGACGAAGCACCAAAGCGTGCGTTCGCATTTAGCCAAGGCGATACGATAGGTTGGTCCGGAA
>JBMSHA010000188.1:0-4201 GCA_049416245.1 Flavobacteriales bacterium
GTTATCAAGGTTTGATGCGCGTGGGTGTGGTCGAGGGGTACAAGCCAAACCAACCCATTAAATTCATCCACAGTGTCCACGTTTGTGAAAACGAAGTGGACTGCAAGTACTGCCACCACAGTGCGTACGAGTCAAAGCACGCGGGCATTCCATCGACCAACGTCTGTATGAACTGCCACAAAGCGGTGAAGAAAGGACGTCGTTACGGAGAAACGGAAATTGCCAAGATTTACGACGCCATCGGCTTCGATCCGACTTCCGGGACGTACGTGGACGGCGAAGGAAATACGGGCTATACATCTCCACAGGATTCTTACGATGGAGAGCCGATTCGTTGGAACAAGGTGCACAATTTGCCTGACCACGTTTACTTCAGCCACCAGCAGCACGTGGTCGTTGGCGGGTTGCAGTGCCAAAACTGCCACGGCGATGTAGAGACCTACACAGTAGGCCGTGTAGCGAATGTTGAAGACATCAACAAGCTGGGCGATAAGTACCCCGGACTGATTGAGTTATCAAAGCCCACCCTGACCATGGGATGGTGCATCGAATGCCACAACAAAGCCGAAATTGATTTGGCGAGCAGTGGATACTACGAAGACATTCATCTCCGCTTGAAGGACCACCTTCGTGGCAATGAAGAGCTTCGAAAGTACATGGAAGACGACAAGATTACCGTAAAGGAACTCGGCGGATGGGAATGCGCCAAGTGCCATTATTAAGAAGAACGAAATCGCGAACCCCTTATCGCAATAGCCTCATGGCAAATACAAAGCGTTATTGGTCCGGACTGGACGAGCTTCACGAAACGGAAGCATTCAAGACGATTCAGGAGAACGAGTTTCCTGGAGCGCAGTCGGTCGATGAATTTTTGACCGATGAACGATTGGAGTCCACACATACCGGACGCCGGGACTTTCTTAAATTCATGGGTTTCAGCTTGACGGCGGCGACGCTTGCAGCTTGCGAAACTCCTGTAGTCAAGAGCATCCCGTACACCAATAAACCATCGGAGGTCACTCCAGGCGTTGCCAACCATTACGCCAGTACTTACTACGATGGGCAGGATTTTGTGAATGTGTTGGTCAAGACCCGAGAGGGCCGACCCATTTTCATCAAGTCGAATTCACAAACCGGAGTGGGTCGTGTGAATGCCCGAGTGAATGCTTCTGTACTCTCCCTGTACGATGGTGCACGATTGACCGGACCGATGATCGGCGGGTCGTCCAGCGACTGGGCAACAGTGGATCAGCAAGTGAGTTTGGCAATGCAAGGGGCCGGCCGCAAGGTTTTGTTGACGAACACCGTGATGAGTCCATCGCTCAAGCGCGCCATTGAGGCAGCTGGAATGGAACACGTTCAGTATGACGCCATCGATTACAGTGCATTTGTTCAGGCGTCTGAAGCCGATTTCGGGGTGAAGGCCTTTCCTTCTTACAAATTCGACGAGGCTACTGCCGTTGTGAGCATTGGAGCCGATTTCTTAGGCACATTCGGTGACTCGGTTTACTACGCTGAGAATTGGGCGAAAAATCGAAATCCGGAGACGGGCAAAATGTCTCGCTTGCATGCGTTCGAAACGAACATGAGCCTGACCGGATCCAATGCAGATTATCGTGCTATGGTGAAACCTTCGGAGCACGGAAAGGTGGCCACTGCTTTGTTGAAGGCGGTGACAGGTCAAGGTCAAGCAGGCGCGTTGGCTGAAGGAGTTGAATCTGCGGTGGCTCGGGCTGCGGCCGATTTGAAGAAAGCAGGAGCCAAAGGATTGGTGCTAGCGGGTTCGAACGACGTTGATGTTCAGCGCGTAGTCAATGCAATCAATAATGCGTTGGGTGCAGTGGGCACTACAGTCAAGTACGAGAACATGGGGCTTTTCCAAGGGAGCACCGCCGCGATTTCGGCATTGACTGCGGATATGGAGGCAGGCAAGGTTGAAACCTTGGTCATTGCCGATTGCAATCCGGCATACGATGCGCCGAATGCAGCTGAATTCGTTGATGCGTTGGCTCGAGTGAAGACGACGGTGAGCACGGCGATGTTTGCCGATGAAACGGCGTCACGATGCAACATCATCGCACCCACCCATCATTGGTTGGAGTCTTGGGGCGATCTGCAAATCGAGGCGTCGCGCATTGACTTGGTTCAGCCTACGATTTCTCCGCTGCACGCTACACGCGGTTGGGGCGAAAGTTTGCTCACTTGGAGTGGCAATGCGACGGATTGGTACACTTTTTTGCGCCAAACGCATGCTGCAGGTTATACCGCCGAAGCGATGTACACCGATTCTGATTGGAACAAAGCGGTGCACAACGGTTTTATCGGATTGGATGCCGGGGAATCCTCGACTCCAACATATCAAGGAACTGGAATTGCTGCTGCAGTGACGCGTTTGAACAGTCGTTCAGGTGGGGCATTCGAATTGGCGCTTTATCAAAAGACCACCATGGGGGCCGGCCAACACACCGCGAACCCCATGTTGCAAGAAACGCCAGACCCGTTGACGAAAGTGACGTGGGATAACTACGTTACCATGTCGCATGCGGATGTTGCTGCCATGGGCTTGAACGGATTCATCGGTCAGGAAAAACCTGCGAGCACAGTGAATGTGACGGTGGGGGGATCAACGATGGAGTTGCCGGTATTCCCGATGCCAGGGCAAGCACCGGGAACCATCGGCATCGCATTAGGTTACGGCCGAGGTGCGAACGGTGAGAACATTGGAAAAGCGGCGTTCCAAACCGGTGAGAACGGCTCGTTCTTGACCGATGCGGAAGGCAATTTAGTTCCCGTAGGAAAGAACGTATATCCTTGGGTCAACAGGTCTAATGGTACCAGCGATTACCATCAGTACGATGTGAGTGTTGCAGTGACAGGGAACACCTATGCATTGGCTTGCACGCAAATCCAAAACACCTTCATGGGTCGCGACAGCATCGTGAAGGAAACGGATTTCACCAGCTTCTTCGCGGAGCGTGGTGCCGCGAAAGGCGAGGCGTCATGGAATAAGGTCATCAAATTGGCCGTTCACGAAGATGTCAACGGTGATGGTACCATCAACGCTCAAGATGCGAAGCCTACTGAGGCATTTGATTTGTGGCATGAGCATGCGGTAGAAAATGTCGGACACCGTTGGGGCATGACCATTGACCTGACTACCTGCACCGGTTGCAGCGCTTGTGTGACGGCTTGTCATATTGAGAATAATGTACCGGTTGTTGGAAAGGACGAGGTGCGCCGCCACCGCGACATGCATTGGATGCGCATCGACCGCTTCTTTGCCTCTGACTACAGTTTGGAGCGCGGCGAAGAAGAGGGAGTAGGGGTGATTTCATCTTATCGCAAGATGGAAGATCCTTCAGCAAACCCACAAACGGTGCACATGCCCATGATGTGTCAGCACTGCAACCACGCTCCGTGTGAGACAGTTTGTCCGGTCGCTGCTACCACGCACTCGAACGAAGGTTTGAACCAGATGACCTACAACCGTTGCATCGGTACACGTTACTGTGCGAACAACTGCCCATACAAGGTGCGCCGTTTCAATTGGTTTAACTACCCCGGTTATAAGAAGTTTGCCAACTTCAACCCCGCTCAAGACAGTTTGATGCGCATGGTGTTGAACCCTGATGTCACGGTTCGAAGCCGTGGAGTTATGGAGAAGTGCAGCATGTGCGTGCAGCGTTTACAGGCTGGAAAGCTCGAGGCCAAAAAAGCTGGAGCACCGCTTCAGGACGGAAGCGTCGTTACAGCGTGCGCGGAGGCTTGCCCAACGCATGCAATCACCTTCGGGGATTTGAACGACACCAACTCTGCAGCGCGAGCGACTTCAGAAACCAACCGTGCATACCATGCGTTGGAGGAAATCGGCGTCAAGCCAAACATCTTCTACATGACGAAGGTGCGAAACGTAGAACCAACCCAAGCCTGATAGGACCATGCAAAAAGAAGCTGCCATTCGGGAACCCCTGATCCTAGGGGACAAGTCTTACAAAGACATCACCGACGATGTGGTCGGCCCTATCCAAGGTGCCGCGCCCATTGGCTGGAAAATCATGATCACCATTTCGAGCATCATCGCCGTTTACGGCGTTGGTAGCATCTTGTACCTTTTGGGTACAGGAATTGGCGTTTGGGGATTGAACAAAACCGTGGGATGGGCCTGGGACATCACCAACTTCGTTTGGTGGGTCGGTATCGG
>JBMSHA010000189.1:0-4159 GCA_049416245.1 Flavobacteriales bacterium
CAACGGTTACCTCGTTCAAGCATCGGACGCCAAAACCGAAGGCGTCGAAGACTTACAATGTGTGACAGAGGCTGCAGCCAGCGATGCGGCTTGCTCCGACCTCATTTTTGCGATGAAATTGGCCAAACACACCCGGTCCAATACCATCGTTTTTGCCAAGAACCAGCAACTGCTCGGAAGTGGAACTGGGCAAACCAGCCGGGTCGACGCGTTGAAGCAAGCGGTAATCAAAGCTCAAAGCTTCGGATTTGATTTGAACGACGCCGTCATGGCATCCGATGCGTTTTTCCCATTCCCCGATTGCGTTGAGCTCGCAGATCAGGCGGGAATCACGGCGGTGGTTCAGCCCGGTGGATCCGTCAAAGACCAGCTGAGCATCGACTATTGCAACGAGCACGGCATGGCCATGTACATGACAGGCACCCGCCATTTTCGACACTAAAAACAGTCGCTGAATTTGTGAAAATTTCGATGGCAATTCCGCGCGGTGCTTGCTTATATTTGAGAGTTCACTCGGTCTTCCAATCTCCACCTGCCGCCCATGGGTCTGTTTAATTTTTTCATGCAAGAGATCGCTATCGATCTCGGAACTGCGAACACGATTATTTACTACGAGGATAAAGTCGTGGTGGACGAGCCCAGCATCGTCGCAAAAGATCGCGCGACTAACCGCGTGGTCGCGATTGGGCGACTCGCGCAACAAATGCATGGAAAAACCCACAAAAACATTGAGACCATCCGTCCACTGAAGGATGGAGTGATTGCCGATTTCCAAGCGGCTGAGGAAATGATCAAAGGCATGATCAAGATGATCAACAACCGCAAGTCTTGGTTCAATCCTTCCTTGCGCATGGTCATTTGCATTCCGTCCGGCATCACAGAAGTCGAAAAACGCGCGGTGGGCGACAGCGCGGAGCACGCAGGAGGCAAAGATGTATACCTGATTCATGAGCCCATGGCGGCGGCCATCGGCATCGGCATCGATGTGGAAGAGCCGATGGGCAACATGATCATCGACATCGGAGGAGGAACTTCTGAAATCGCGGTCATCGCGCTCGGTGGGATTGTCACCGACAAAAACATTCGCGTTGCCGGAGATGAATTCACTGCGGACATTGAAGAATACATGCGCCGCCAGCACAACATCTTGATCGGAGAGCGCACGGCTGAGCAAATCAAAATTGAAGTGGGTGCGGCCACGTCCGATCTGGAGAATCCCCCTGAGGACTACCCGGTGCGTGGACGTGATTTGATGACCGGAATCCCGAAGGAGATTTTGGTGTCCTATGTTGAGATTGCGCAAGCTCTGGATAAGAGCATTTCCAAAATTGAGGAGGCGATCCACAGCGCGTTGGAGCAAACTCCTCCGGAGTTGTCCGCCGACATCTACAAAACGGGCATCTACCTCGCGGGCGGGGGCGCCCTGTTGCGCGGATTGGACAAGCGGATTTCTTCCAAAACCAAACTTCCTGTTCACGTGGCAGATGACCCCTTGCACGCAGTCGCGAAAGGAACCGCCATCGCCTTGAAGAATATCGACCGCTTTACGTTCTTGATGCGCAATTAAATTCGGGGGGTCACTCATGCGTAACCTCTGGAACCTTATTGCCCAATACCACGTCGCCTTACTGTTTATTGTGCTTCAGGGCGTTGCGTTGTCGTGGTTTGTTTCCAGCCACGGTTATCCGCGAGGCAAATGGGTCAAACGGACGATGGAGTGGCAAGGAGCTTGGAACCAAACCCGTTCTCAGTGGTTGCGACTGGGGGATTTGGACCAATTGAATCAAGAATTGCTGGCCGAAAATGCAAGCTTGCGGGCTGAGCTTTTCGCGCTGGAAAACGGAAATAATCGCACCCAAATTGGCAGTGCCGAAGTGATTCGTTCCACTTGGACCCAAGCGGCGAACTTTTTTGTGCTGAACAAGGGATTGAAGGACGGGATTGCCGTCGGGCAAGGTGTCCTTCAAGGCAGTTACGCTGCAGGGAAAATCATTGAAGTTTCCGAATCCTTTGCATTGGGCCTTCCTTTAGTCAACCAAGAAATTGAATGGAGCGCCCGCATCAATGCCGCAGGCCCCGTAGGTCGATTAAAATGGGGCGGGCACGCCATCGATCGCGCAACGTTGCTCGACATTCCCATCAATGCTCAATTTTCACCAGGCGACGCGGTCTTGACCTCCGGTTTTCAAGGGTACTTTCCACCTGGAATGGTCATGGGACACGTCGCGGAAGAACCTGCTGAATTCGATGGCCAATTCTTGAGCGTCCCGGTGGTGCTAGCCGCGGATTTCCGTTCCATTCGTTATGTTGAAATCTCCAACATGGAGGACCGTAACGACCTCGATGCCATGTCATCTCACTTGAATCAAGAGGCACCATGAACAATCGCATCCTGCCTTATATCCAAGTGCTGGTCCCGTTGCTCTTGCAGGTCGCCTTTTTTCAATATGCCACGCTGTTTCAAGGATGGTGGTACATCGGATTTCATTTGCTCGGGTTGCTTTTAATTCCCTTGCAACGCGCCGCAGGTTGGGTCTTAATCATCAGTGGCTTCATCGGTATGGTCGTCGACTTGGCAACATTCGAGGGAGGACTTTTCATGTCATCTGCACTTTTCATGGGGCTCTTCGTCCCGCTGATCAACCGAATTTTAGCACCTCGTGAAGGCTATGAAATCACGGATCAGCCAACCATGGCTTCTATGGGCATGCAATGGTTTGTGGCACGAACGTGGTTATTGCTGGCGTTGCATCACCTCTGGATGTTCACATGGGAAGCGAGTCGCTGGGACTTGGTTTTGATCGCTTGGGGGAAAGCCCTCACGTCGGCCACCCTCACCACAGCGCTTTTTGTCCTGGTGATGCTGCTCGTACAATCCCGCAGAAAACAACGCTGATGCTGCGCGAAAGACAATGGGTCATCGGCAGCATTTTCTTGCTCATCACGCTGATTTTTTTGGGGCGGTTGATGCAAATGCAATTGCTCACATCGGAGGGGAAGGCTTATGCAGCTCGCCTCACCGAGGAGACCGAAACCCTCGAAGCGGCCCGTGGCTTGATTTTGGATCGCAACGGGGCGGTGTTGGTGAACAACAAAGCCGGATATGACATTTGGTTCACACCACGCCAATGCAAAGCGGCAGGCGGGCTCGATACCTTGGCATTGGCCGCCATGCTCGAGATGACCCCGGAAGCACTGAAAAAGGAGTTTCGGCGGGCGGAGGCCTATGCCACGTACAGGCCTTCTGTTGTCCGGAAACAATTGGGCACTGAGGCTTTTGCAAGAATCGCAGGCGAATTGTGGCGCTTTCCCGGGATTCAGGTGCGCCGGCGGTCGATTCGAACCAATCAGTCGGGGTTGGTCAGTCATCTGCTTGGTGAATACCGGGAAGTTGATCAAAATGACCTGGCTTCAAATCGGGGCTATCGACTCGGAGATTACAAAGGAAAGTCTGGATTGGAATTGCAGTGGGAAGAGGTCCTGCGCGGGAAGCAAGGCATTCGCCGTCACATTGTGGACATTCGAAACGACTACCGAGCACCCGCATCATCCGGCCAATTGGATACCATGCCCCTGCCCGGCACGGACCTTCATCTGACCATTGACCTCGATCTTCAATCGTATGGAGAAGCCTTGATGGCCAACAAACGTGGGGCCATTGTCGCTATTGAACCGGCAAGTGGCGAAATCTTGGCTATGATCAGTGCACCTTCCTACGGGACGGATCTGCTGACAGGCCGCGAACGCGGTATGAATTACGATAGCCTGCTCAATCGCCCGGACAAACCGTTGTTCAACAGAACCTTGCGGGCCACCTACCGACCGGGAAGTATCTTCAAAATGATCCAAGGGTTGTTGGGGCTGGAAACCGGGGTCATCCAACCCGGCTCTCGAATTTTTTGCGATCGCAATGTCATCGGTTGCCATGGCAGCCATTCGTTCGACAACCTCGAAGAGGCCATTGCCCATTCGTGCAATCCTTACTTCCACGAGGTGATGAAGCGCATGATTCAAAACGGCAAGTCCGCCAACATATTCAATGATGCACACTCCAACCTCGGTGCGTGGGCTTCTTCCATTAAACGCTTTGGATTGGGTACGGATTTGGGAGGAAACTTTCCTGCACTGCGTTCTGGGTTGGTCCCCGACACAACCTACT
>JBMSHA010000190.1:0-3974 GCA_049416245.1 Flavobacteriales bacterium
GACCTGTTCAAGTCGCTTGGTTGGTATTGGAGTCTGGCATCGTCGATTACCAATTGGACTATGCGTCCGATCCGGAAGTGGTCGAAGATTATGAATTCAATCACGTCTTGCGCGGTTCGGTGCACGGCGCACTCGGGCGCGGCTTCGGGGATGCCGCTGGCGGCGCCTCTTCCGGTGACGTCGCAACGCAGTCGGTGACGTTCACTTGGAACGAGGAATGGTTGATTGAAAACGCGACCATTTTGGCTGTGGTGACGGATGCGGACGGGTACGTTGTCAACGTGGACGAAATTCACCTCGATTGATGGTTCGCATCGGATTGGCGCGGGCGATCGTCGGGTTGGCGTTCGTGCTTCCCTCTGGATCTCACGCCCAGGACGACCCCTTGCGCTTCACGGCCCGCTTGCACGGTGGTTTTTCCGCGACCCAAGTCCACGGAGATCAAATTTCAGGATTCAACAAATTCGGACTGTCCGCCGGAGCTTCGCTCGACATACGACGCACACCCCGGCAAGGCGTGCAATGGGGCATTTTCTACACCCAAAAAGGCAGCCGACGTGTACCTGACACCAAAAATGGCGACTTCAATTCCTGGCGTTACCGATTCACGTACATCGATTTGCCTTTGACCAAAGTGTGGAATCCTGACCCCACGTGGTGGTGGGGGGTTGGCCTACAACCGAGCTTACTGGTATCGGGAGAGGAAGACTTTTATGGCAACGGATACAGCGAGTTGACCTACCTCGAACTCAACCCCATCGACTGGGGAGGCATTCTGCAAGCGGGTTACGCTTGGGATGAAAGGAAGGCCATCGAAGTTCGCCTGACCCAGAGCCTATTGCCCATCAGTGAGCGACCGGACCAACCCGTTCAGCGATGGGACAATTTCATGATGAACATGGCCCTGCAATGGTTGATTACATGGAAATTGGGGTGATTCACCCCCCGCATGATCACTCCTTTTGCTGGCCTGCCGCTTCGTAAAGACGCGCTGGGGAGCGATCAATGGCCTCGACCGCTGCAAGCCAATCCAACCAAACGCCCTCCATCACCACCTTCACCGCGGCATCAAACTCCGTCGCACCTTCATGCAATCTTTGCAACGCGCGTTGGGCATTTCCGCCGGGCGCCTCAGCCCCACCGTTAATGGAAAAGGCTGTCCACATCACAGAACTCAATCGCTCCGTGACGCTCTCAATACCTTTGAAGTCGCGCGGTTCGTAGTACATCTCCTCGACTGCCGTCAACTCAGCCTTGAGCGAATCCGACAATTGCACGGCTTCCTCTTTCAACGAATCGGGAATCCACTTCAATTCTTGTTTGACGACGTCAAGGGTTGCGAGTGCACGCTGCACCTCATCCATGGCCTCGACAATCGGTTTCACCGCTTCGATGACGATGCGCTGATGTAGGTTTCTCGCTTCGTGGGCCTTGCGGTCATATGGCACCCGCGGGTCAGGATGGACAGTAAATTCAGTTGCGCTTTCGTGGTCGCCCAATTTCAGGGCAATCGTATAATTCCCGGGCAAGACGTCCGGTCCGCCGCCAGGAGGCATTTTGCGCTCCTTTCGGATTTCTCGACTCGGCCAATCCATTCCGTTGGTGTTGAACTGCCAGCGCATGTCCTGCATTCCACCGTCGGCCTTCATGGCCCCATTGCGGAGGGTATCACCTTGGGTGTCCAATACCGCCCAAAGCAAATCGTCTTCACCGTAGGCCTCCGCGGTGTCGGGCTGAACGTACCACTGAATGCGGACCCCGCCGCCGTAATTCTCACCGCTCCAATAATGATCGGCTGGGAATCGAGCCCCGGTATGCCGGCGGAAGTTCACCTGGTAGGCGTCAGGTACCTCAAACACACGCAAGCTTTCTTCCAGAACGCCGTTGCCGTCGCTAGCAAGTGCCCGCAAGGGAGCCAAATCGTCAATCACATAAGCCGCTCGGCCAAATGTCCCGAGAATCAAATCACCATCACGCGGATGGATGACCATATCCCTCACCGGTACCGAAGGAATTTCGTGCTTCCATCGCTTCCAATTGGTCCCGCGATCAAAACTCACAAACAACCCCTCTTCCGTTCCCAAGAAAAGCAATGATGGGGCAACCGGATCTTGCACCACACTCAAAACATGCCCTGTGACTTCACCTCCGTCGAGTACCAACCGCACCCACGACGCCCCTGCATCCAACGTACGGTACAAGTAGGGTTGCCAGTTATTCCGACGGTAGTCGTTGACCACCACATAAACCTCATCCGGATTGTGTGGCGAAACCTGGATTTGCGGAATCCAGGCTCCTGCGGGAAACCGTTTGATCCCAACAGCATGATCAATCCACGTCCCTCCTCCATCGGTGGTGTGCTGAATCCGACCGTCATCGGTTCCAACCCAAATTTCCCCTTCACGGGCAGGGTTTGGTGCGATGCACAAAATGGTACAATGGTTCTCCGCTTGCGTAGCGTCAATGGTGAGTCCACCGGATTTTGCTTGATTCTGCTTTTCCGGATCGTTGGTCGTCAAATCCGGACTCCGCAATGCCCACGTATTCCCTCGGTCTGAGCTGTGATGCAAAAACTGCGAGCCGAAATAAATACCAGAAGAATCGAACGGATCGGCAGCCACTGCAGCATTCCAGGCAAACCGCAACACCGTGGAATCGTGCGGAACCGGTTGAACACCGGTCGCATCGCCATTGCGCAAATCAACACGCGAGAGCGAACCCCCTTGGTACATCGCATAAGCCGTGTTCAAGTCACCCGGTGCCGGCAACACATCGAAGCCGTCGCCGAACAAAATCTCCTGCCAATCTTCATTCCGAATGCCCCCGACATGCCAAACTTCACTCGGACCGACCCAAGAACCGTTGTCCTGCATCCCGCCATAGATGCGGTAAGGGACGGCATTGTCCACGGCAATGTGATAAAATTGGCCCAAGGGCAAATTGTTGACGAACGTCCAAGAGCGTCCTCCATCCCGGCTGATGTTCAGACCGCCATCGTTCCCGTCAATCAAGTAATTCGGGTCATCCGGATGGATGTAGAATGCATGGTGATCGGGGTGCACCCCGCTGTACGGCAGGATGGTTCGAAACGTCTTGCCGCCGTCCTCACTCATGTCCACCATGGAGTACAAGTTGAACAGGCGTTTTTCATCGGAAGGGTCGGCGTAGATGTCCGCATAGTAAAACGGCCGGTTGCCCACCTGCTTGTTTTGGATCATGGACCAATTCAAGCCCCCATCCGTAGAGTGATACAAGCCGGTATTGGAAGACTCGACTAGAGCGTAAATGACATCCGGATTGGCCGCGCTGATGGTCAAACCGATGCGCCCGATTTCTCCGCTAGGCAGGCCTTCCTCATCCGTGAGTTGTTTCCAATTCGCGCCGCCATCGTATGTGATGTACAATCCGCTGCCCTCGCCGCCGCTCGTGAAAAACCAAGGCTCGCGACGATGCGACCACATCGCGACGAGGAGTTTGTCGGGATTGGACGGGTCGATGATCATGTCGGCCACCCCGGTGCGCTCGTCGACGTAAAGTTGGTGTGTCCAAGTCTTTCCACCATCGGTGGTTTTGTAGACGCCGCGGTCGGGACTGTCTCCCCATGCCGTGCCGATGGCGCCGACCCAAACCGTGTTGTGGTCGTTGGGGTGGATAACGATGCGGTGGATGTTGCGCGTTCCTTCGAGCCCCATCAATTCCCATGTCGCTCCGCCATCAATGCTGCGGAAGACGCCGCGCCCGCTGGAATGCGAATTCCGGGGGTTGCCCTCTCCTGTACCCACCCAAATCACGTCCGGGTTCGAAGGCGCCAGCGCAACGGCCCCAATGCTCTGTGTGGGTTGGTCGTCAAACAGTGCTGTCCACTCCACACCGGCCGTTTCTGAGCGCCACAGCCCTCCGCTCGCCGTCCCAACGTAAATCACCTCGGGCCGATCGCGCTGCACGTCAATGGTGGTCACCCGGCCGCTCATTGC
>JBMSHA010000191.1:0-3972 GCA_049416245.1 Flavobacteriales bacterium
GGATCCCGTGATGCTGTCGTGTTCCAAAATAGCCTCCTTCACTGCTGCCGCGTCTACAAAAAACACGCCGTCCACTTCTTCCACATCCACTTCCAAGGCTGTGAAGCGTGCATTCGATTCCGATTCCAGGGTAAACCCGACCAACGCTCCGCATCCAAGCACAACCAAAATGGCAGCGGCGATGGTGAGCATTTTTCGAATCATGGGTTGTCTAGGTGTTTTGTTTGAATCGTAGCGGGTCCTCTCGAAGCCAGTCATACAAAGGTTTCACGAGACGGTCGATGTCGCCGGCTCCCAATGTCATCAGCACTTCAGGAGGGAACTCCTTCAGGTTATCGAATATCTGATGCGATTCGATCAAATGCTTGGAGGGGTTGGGGATGTTTTCAAACAAGGTTTGTGAATCGATTCCGGGTATCGGAGCTTCCCGTGCGGGGTAAATCGGCAGCAAAAATATCCGGTCCAATTTGCTCAAAACCTGTCCAAAAGCTTCCAGATGATCGCGTGTTCGGCTGAACAGATGAGGCTGGAAAATGCCCGTGATTTCCCGTCCAGGATGATGTGTTCGCGCTGCCTCGATGGCCGCATCCAGTTCTGCCGGATGGTGCGCGTAATCATCAATGTATACGCCATATGGCTGGCGAATGTGGTAGGCAAAGCGCCGTTCAATTCCCTGAAAACTGGACAGATGAGAGACGGAACGCAGCGTCGGAACTCCTGCCTCACGAGCCAAGGCAATCGCAGCCAAAGCATTCAGAACGTTGTGTCGACCGGGCAGAGGAAACCGCACTGCAGGAAAGGATTCGCCCTCCGCCCAGACCGTGGCCATCATCCAACCTGCTTCCACGTGCGGTGCGATGGCAGCTAATTCCCATTGTTTGGAAATAGCCTCTTCCGGGGTCTTGGCAATTCCATAGCGCTTCCCTTGCAAACCCGCTATGCCCACTCGGCTCTCCATGAAGAGGTTGCCGCTGACGTTTTCCGCGAAGTCTCGAAATCCTTGATGAAAGGAGTCAAGGTCTCCGTAAATGTCGAGGTGGTCCGGATCAGCGCTCGTGATAACGGCGTGGGTGGGCTGAAGGTGCAGAAAACTGCGGTCGAATTCATCTGCCTCGACCACCGTCCATTGTGCCTGTTCAGACCAAAACACGTTGCTTTGTGTTGAGGTCATGACACCGCCAATGAATGCCCGGCAACCCTGTGGTTCTTGCATGAGGATGTGGGCGAGCATGGCCGAAGTCGTGGTTTTCCCGTGAGTTCCCGCGACGGCCAGGGTTGGTCGTCCATGGGTCACTTGCCCGAGCACTTCGCTGCGTTTGAGGATGGACACCCGTGCGTTTTGAGCTGCCAGAAGGATCGGGAAGTCGCTCGGCACGGCCGGCGTTCGAATGACTGCCCTGTCGTCGCCTTGATTCCTGAGCAACCAAGCCTCGAAGTGGAGCAGGGCCTGCTCAGCGGTTTGCCCCGCCGTCACATCCAATCCGGTTGTTTTCAAAGCGTCCGTGAGTTCGGATTCCGTCCGGTCGTATCCGGCGACTTCTGCACCGTGGGCATGGAAGTACCGCGCCAACCCACTCATCCCAATGCCGCCAATCCCCACGAAATACAAGGATTTGGCTTTCATCACAATGCTTCAATGGCGTTGACAACATCCTGCGCGGCATGCGGCCGAGCAGCTTCTGTGATGGCTTTCGCCAACGATTGACACCGCGACTCATCGGCAAGCAAGGAGTGAATCGTGGTGCCTAGTTGGGCGATGACTTCGACATCCGGCAGGAGGATGGCGCCGCCCCGATCGCTCAAGGATCGGGCGTTTTTGGTTTGGTGGTCTTCGGCCACAACGGGACTCGGAACCAAAATCGTGGGCTTTCCGACCAGCGCCAATTCGGCGATGGACATGGCACCGGCTCGACTCGCAATCAAATCTGCACACTGGTACGCCAAATCCATCCGGTCGATGAATCCGACGCAGCGCACCTGGGATTGCAAGCTTGTCGGAAGGCCGTTCACATACTGGAGCATGTGTTCGTGATAACGCGCTCCAGATTGCCACAGCACATCGTACTCCAAGGTGTCATCGTCGCCGACGGAATCGAGGATGCCGCGTACCGCAGCATTCATCGAGGCCGCGCCCAAACTTCCACCCATGACAAATACGATGGGCCGATCACCTGAAAATCCAAAGTGTGCCGCAGCGGCTTCGCGGTTGCCTGTTTTTACGGATTCGACCACTTGATGCCGCAACGGGTTGCCGGTTTCGATGATGCGGTGCGCCGGAAACCAACGTTCGAGCCCTGGAAATCCAGCACAGATGATTTGCACCCGCTTGGCAAGCAAACGGTTTGTGATTCCAGGGAAGGAGTTTTGTTCTTGGATAGCGGTAATAATGCCTGCTTTGGAGGCCTGAAAAAGCAAGGGGCCGCTCGCAAAGCCTCCAACGCCGACCACGAGTTCAGGCCGAAACCGCCGAATGATTTGGCGTGCTTTCCAGAGGGAACTGACGAGTTTCAATGGAAAAATCCAATTGCGCAAGCTGCGCCAATTGCGATCGACTCCGGTAATCCACAAACCTTCAATGGGGTAGCCGGCTGCGGGTATTTTTTCCATTTCCATCCGCCCTTTGGCTCCCACAAAAAGAATATCGCATGCCGGGTAGCGTCGCTTGATTTCATCGGCGATGGCCAAAGCCGGGTGGATGTGTCCTCCCGTGCCACCTCCGGAGATGATGACGCGTTGAATCGGCAGGTCAGGCATGGACTTCGGGGTTACGCACGAGTTGGTTTCCGGAAGGCTTGAAGTGGCCATTCGTTTTCTGCCATTTCTCCGGGTCGGTGACGGAGCGCGAAACCGCGAGGATCATGCCGATGGCCAAACACGTAAAAATCATGGAGGTGCCTCCGTACGAAACCAAGGGCAAGGGTTGGCCCGTCGTTGGGAAAAGTCGAACTGCGACCGCCATGTTAATCATGGCTTGGAATACCAACATAAATCCAAGGCCCATGGCGAGTAACCCCCCAAAATGCCTTGGGCATCGCGTAGCCGTGCGCACCGTCCGGAAGAGCAGAATGAGGTAGGCGAGCACCATGCCGAGCCCGCCCACAAGGGCCCCCCATTCCTCGATGATGAATGCGTAAATCATATCGGAATAGGGGTGAGGCAAGAAATTTCGAGAGGTTCCGGTTCCCGGTCCGGATGGGAGCAATCCTCCGCGGTTGATGGCAACTTGGGCGAGCTCAATTTGGTATTCCAATTCATCGGCATCGGCCGAAGCCCCGACCCCGGCAAACCGCTCCAGGCGCCCTGCCCACGTTCCGAAACGCGGCAATACCTCCGGTGCCGCTTTCCCAATTCCATAAAGCAGGACGAGTGCGACCACGCCCATCCCAGCGATCCTGAACATGTGACGCCACGGAACCCCGCCGATGAACAGCATGCCAATGCACACCACCCCCAAGAGCGCGGCCGTCGAAAAATCGGCAGGAAGAATGAGCCCGCAAATGAGCCCGACCGGCACCAAAATAGGCAACACACCGGCCTTGAAATCGTGCAATTGCGTGCGCCGGTTGTTGAGTTCCCGGGCGACGTACGTGACCAAAACAACCTTCGCGAAATCCGATGTTTGCAAGGTCAATCCGATGAACGGAATCCGCAGCCAGCGTTTGGCATCGTTGATATCAGCGCCGAACAGGAGCGTCATCAACAGCAGCACCGCAGCCACCCAAATAAGCACCTGAGAGATCCGGGAAAAGTAACGGAAATTGACCTTGTGAATCAGTATCATGACGCCCCAGCCGAGGGACAGCATGAGGCCTTGTTTGAACAGAAAACGCAGGGAGCTGCCATCGGATTTGTAGGCCAAAGACGATATGGCACTGTACACCGCCAACAACGAGCACAGGCTGAGGATCAAGGTGACCATCCAGATGACCTTGTCCCCCTCCAAATACGCGCCGATGCGCCGGTGAAGCGAGG
>JBMSHA010000192.1:0-3970 GCA_049416245.1 Flavobacteriales bacterium
AAGGCCGGGGATTTCTTATTTGAGACGGACGTTTTTTTAGCCTGATAAGCGTGTATACTAAGTCAGCGTCAGCAACTCAGCTTTTCCACCCTCGATTTTGGCGCATGTGAAATGGTGTAGCCAATCTCCCAGGTTGATGTACCGGGCTTGAACTCCATTCTGAGATGGATGCGGTACCTCGAGGTCCAAAGGCAGATGTCGATGTCCGAAGAAAAAGCAGTCAATTGCCTCGTCTCTCAGGATTTCGCGACAATGGTGCCAAAGCCATTCGTTTTCTGCAGATTCGAAGGTGATGTCCTCCTTTCCGCTATTGGCCCGGCTGTTTCGCGAGAGGTACGCTGCAAGGGTGATCCCAAGATCCGGATGAACCCAGCGAAACGCCCATTGCAAAAAGGGGGTAGTGAAGACCTTTTTGATGCGCTTATAACTGTAGTCGCCCGGTCCCAATCCGTCACCGTGGCCGATCATGCAACGCAACCCATCGTATTCTCGGGTAATGGGTTGGCGGTGGACAGTAACTCCCAATTCGTCCTCCAAATAACCGTACGTCCAGAGGTCGTGATTCCCGACGTGGTAGTGAATGGGTAAACCCGAATCGGCGATGCGGGCAATAGCGCCCAGCAGTCGCACACCGCCTTTGGGCACGGCACGGCGGTATTCATGCCAAAAATCAAAGATGTCGCCTACCAAATGGATTTCTGTGGCTGAACCCGACGACGCGTGTCCGTGACCTGCGGCCGAATCCTCGAGCCATTGAATGAAACGCAATTCTCGCACGCGGCTCTTCTCCGGGGAGGGAGCGCCCAAATGCAAATCGGAAGCCAGATGGACCCGGTCCAATTAACGGAGCAATTCGTTGAGTTTCGCAGCGAGTGCAGGTCCACGCAAATGCGTGGCGGCGATGATGCCTTCTTGATCAACCAACACCGCATGGGGGATGCTGCTTACGCCGTAAGACCGAGCGGCGGCGTTTTGCCAGCCGTTCAAATCACACACATGGTTGGGCCAAAACAGACCGTCTTGGGAAATTGCAGCTTTCCATTTGTCCGCGTTTTGGTCAAGGGATACGGAGAAGACCTCAAACCCCTTACTTCGGAATTCATTGTAAGCGTTGACAACATTCGGGTTTTCGCGGCGGCATGGTCCGCACCAAGAAGCCCAAAAATCGATGAGCACGACCTTGCCTCTGAGGTCACTGAGTCGCCTCTCGTTGCCGTCTGGGTCCGTCATAACAATCTCCGGCGCCTCGTCACCCACACCGTATCGTGAGTTTTTCGTGGGTCGAGGCTTATTCGCACCGTTGCCCTTGTTGACCACCCGGGCCTTGCGATCATCTTTGGTCACCACGCCCTTGGTCGCTACGGTCAGCGCTTGGTGAAAACTACCTTGACCTAAAGACGCCTTCGTCGCCTTCAAAACCTCTGTAAATAACCCCGCATTGACACCGGGATCCAGATGTTCCAACGGTCCCAGTGAAGCGAGCGATCCCGGATGACCTTCGAGGAATTGTTTCGCCCAGCCGTCCGCCTCGTCTTTTTTGCTTGAGGCTTGGTCCGAAAGTTCTTGCATTTTTTCCCGGTCACGCGTCTGTTGCATCATGCCGCGGAGCATGCTCAATTGCGTTTGCATGGGCATGGCCTTGGCATAGTATTCGTGAACTTCCGCCGTGGGTTTGGATCCTTTGATTTTAGCGTTGGTGATGAATCCACCATCCGGGATTTCGGCTTGAATATGAACGTGCATGGTGCTGTCCATGATGATGACCATCGGTGAATTGTTTCCTACCATCAACTGGTAGTAGTCCATGACCAAAGGACGCTCCGCCACCAATTCAAAATGGCCTTCCATGGTGGAAGTCGCCATTCCCATGGAGACAAACTTACCTGCTTGCCCGTCGATACCGGGAACCCACTTGCGAAGTTGCATTTCCACTCCGAGTCCTTCACCGGTGAAAACCCCTGAGATTGCGTTTTTGGGTCCGTTCACTCCGCCGTTGCAACTGGCGAGTAGCGTACCCATGATTCCGATGATGATCCAATGCGCGAGGCGCAATTTGGCAGTTTCCTTCACTAGCTCCTTCATATTCCAAATATCTTGAATTTTCTGCGTTTCTCGGCAGTTCAATGTGGGTGAGTCTCGATTTGTTGTTTCAGCCAGGCCGTCACGGCATCGGGTTCGTGCCAAACGGCTTCTAACGGTTCGTATCGCACTTCGATACCCTCTATTCCTTGAGAAGGGAGTCGCATGGCATCTTTTTCAGTCGTTACCACGGCATGAAGGCGATCGGAATCCAGGATTCGTTTCCAGCGATCGAAGTCTTTTTCTGTGAAATTGCGATGGTCGTTAAACGCTTCACGTCGGACGACTTGGAAACGCTCCGCGAGTCGGTCCATGAAGCGTTCGGGCCTTGCAATACCAGCAACCGCTAGGATTCGTTCGCGTCTCGCTGGGGGCGATGCGGCATCTCCGTTGGGACACTTGGCATCGGATGGCCAGCAGCGAAGTGACTGGGGCTGCATGCGGGTTGTAAAAACCGGTCGATTGGACGGGAGATCTAGGGCGAATTTTTGGCGCACATCCAGGGCATGTTCTTCCATCCGCGTAACGATGACGGCATCTGCATGAATCAGACGGCTTGGCAGGTCACGCAGACGGCCTAATGGGAGCAAGGCATCCTCGGAGACGGGTTGGGTGGAGTCGACAAGCAACATGCTGATGGTCGGTTGTAGCCAACGGTGCTGGTATGCATCATCGCACACGACCCATCGCAAATCGGGCCGCTCATCTCGCATTCGCTTCAATCCCTTGATCCGATCTTCGCACACGGCGACGGCGGTATGTCGCAACTTACGCGACAACATCAAAGGTTCGTCGCCCACGGCCGAAGCGCTATCCATGGGGGTGACCCATGCAAAACCCTTCGTTGAGCGGCCGTATCCACGGCTGAGCACGCCGACCGCACCGGCGCCGAGGATGGCCTCCATTTCCAATACGACGCGCTCTGTGAGCGGCGTTTTCCCTGTTCCTCCCACCGTGAGGTTTCCGAGAACGAGTGTCGGCAAGGCACCTTCCCTTGACTTGAATAAGCCGATATCAAAAAAGAAATGCCGTACGTGCAGAACACCGGCATAGAGGAGCGCAAACGGGCCCAAAAACAACCTGCGGAGGAACGGGGGTTTCACCCCCTAAAAGTAAGGGTTGATTCCGACCCAGTCACGTTTGCGTTAGTACATTTGGTTCATGCAAGTACAGGAAAAATGGAAGGTTGCCGATGTGGTTTCGGTATTGGAAGACTGGGCGCCGCCCTCATTGCAGGAAGGGTACGATAATTCGGGGTTGCTGGTCGGTGATCGGAACGCGTTGGTTACCGGCATCTTGGTTTCACTTGATTGCACGGAGGCGGTTGTGGAGGAGGCGGTTGCCCGTGGGGCGAATTTGGTGGTTTCCCATCATCCCATTGTTTTTAAAGGATTGAAGCGGTTTACCGGTGCCAACTACGTCGAGCGCACGGTGATGGCAGCCATCAAGCACGGGATCAATTTGTATGCCATTCACACGAACCTCGATAACGTCGCAGATGGTGTAAACCGGCGGTTGGCGGAACTCGTCGGCTGCAGCCCAGAATCATTGCGCATCCTTCGACCGAAAGCGGAGACCCTCATGCAGCTGGTTGTATACGTGCCCCAATCACAATTTGAGGCCGTGCAAGAGGCGATGTTTGCAGCGGGTGCGGGACAAATTGGAAAGTACGATGAATGCGGCTGGTCGGTAGCTGGCCAAGGCACGTTCCGGCCTTTGCCCGGTGCCGATCCTTTTGCGGGAAAAATGGGTGTTCGGGAAGCAGCTGACGAAAGGCGTCTTGAAGTGGTCGTGGAACCTTGGAAGCTAGCACCGGTCTTGCACGCGATGCAGGAGGCGCACCCTTATGAGGAAGTGGCGCACAGCATATGGCCATTGGAAAATGCACTCA
>JBMSHA010000193.1:0-3948 GCA_049416245.1 Flavobacteriales bacterium
TTCAAGAACTGGGCCGGACGTCTACCGGTGATTCTGAATTGGATCGCGTGTTGGGCCAGGGCATCGTACCTGGAGCGGTGATGCTGTTGGGTGGCGAACCCGGAATTGGTAAATCAACGCTGATGTTGCAGTCGGTGTTGCACATGGCGGAAGCAGCCGATCGCATTCTCTACATCGCCGGTGAGGAAAGTCCTGAGCAAGTGCGCATGCGAGCAGAACGCCTAGGCAACGTGCCGCGTTCTTTGTTCGTTTTTGCCGAAACGGATGCACAGGCTGTGTTGCGCGAATTGGAGGCGAATCGACCAGCGGTTGTCATCGTCGATTCCATTCAAACGATGTTTCTCCCGGATGTGGAATCAGCTCCGGGATCTGTATCGCAGATTCGCGAAACCGCTGCGGCATTTACGCGTTATGCCAAACAGCATCACGTTCCTGTGTTTTTCATCGGTCACATCACCAAAGAAGGGTCACTTGCTGGGCCCAAGGTTCTGGAACACATGGTCGATGTGGTGCTCCAATTTGAAGGCGAGCGGCATCATGCCTATCGTATGCTGCGTGCCGTAAAGAATCGTTTTGGCACCACAGCGGAATTGGGGTTGTATGAAATGCGCGGAACCGGATTGGCCGCTGTGGATCATCCGTCCGACGCCCTCCTCGGCCAGAAATCAGACGACGATGCCTTGAGTGGTACCGCAGTTTGTTCAGCGTTGGAGGGTGCACGTCCCATGCTCGTTGAAGTCCAGGCGCTCGTTTCTACTGCAGTTTATGGAACCCCTCAACGTTCCGGGACGGGGTTTGATTTGCGCCGCCTCAATATGTTGTTGGCGGTATTGGAAAAGCGGTGTGGATTCAAGCTGGGCACGCAGGATGTATTCTTGAATTTGGCCGGTGGATTGCGCATTCAAGACCCCGCTATCGATTTGGCGGTGGTTGCGGCAATCTTGAGCAGCGTTCTGGACGTACCGTTGCCTTGGGGCACCGTGTTTGCAGGCGAAGTAGGGCTTACGGGTGAAATCCGCCCGGTGCCCCGAATGAATCAACGGGTTGCAGAAGCGAGTCGGCTCGGTATGAAGCGGATGTTTTTTAGCGGCCATGCGCGCAACATCGATCGCCCGGAAGACAGTAGCATGGAACTCATTGGCATTCGTCAAGTGAGCGATTTGCACGGGAAGCTTTTCTGAATAAGAGGGATTCAAATTGTTTGGAACTTCAGCTTTCCATGGTGGAGGCCCTGCTTCTCGCACACTAATTTTCCTCATCCCATCAAACGAACTTTTGATTCCATGAAAAATTTAGTTGCCATGGCTTGCGTCATTTTCCTCGCAGGCTGCACAGGAACGTCAACCGACAGCTCAATCGAGAAGGCGCCAAAGGCCGAGGCCCAACCAACCGAAGTCACTGAGGACATAGCGCAAATGTCCATTCACCTTTTTGACTTGCCTGAAGGCATGACGGAGGAAGCGTACTTGGCGGATATTGATACGCTGAACTCTTTCTTCATTGCATCCGGCTATGGTAAAAATTACACTGTCTTAAAGGTTGCCGATGACAATGAAGCCAGTCAGTATCGGTATGCATTGGTGAGCTCTTACCCCAGCGCTGAGGTATATGCTGCATCGCACGACCAAGGTCCAGAATACGATGCATACATGGATAAAATTTTCGAGAAACACGCTGCGATCCTCGAGTCCGAGATTTACCGGAAAGTCTTCGCGCTAAATTGATTTAGCCGCCGCGCTTTACCAGCTCTCATGATTTGCCGGCCACGACCACAACGAACTCTCCGCGCGGCTCGTGCGCCTCAAAGTGCGCAATCAATTCGCTGACCGGTCCACGCAATGTTTGCTCGTGAAGCTTGCTGATTTCCCGGCTGCATGCAGCCCATCGGTCCGCTCCGAAATACGTTTCCAATTCCCGCAACAACTTCAAGACTCGATGCGGCGATTCGTAAAACACCACCGTTCGCTCCTCTTCTGCGAGGAGTCCAAGTCGCTTTTGCCGCCCTTTTTTGTGCGGTAAAAACCCTTCGAAAACGAAGCGATCGCAGGGGATCCCGGAAACGACGAGCGCCGGAACAAAAGCGGTTGCTCCCGGCAGGCAAACTACGGGAATCTCCGCTTCGGTGCATGCCCGGACTAGGAGGAATGCCGGATCCGAGATGCCGGGAGTGCCTGCATCTGAACAAACTGCGAGTGATTGGCCGGTTTTTAACGCTTGCACCCAACCGGGGGTCGATTGATGCTCGTTGTGTTGGTGGAAGGCCTTGAGTGGGGTGTCGATTTCGAAATGCCGGGTGAGCTTGGCCGTAGTTCGGGTGTCTTCGGCCAAGATGTATGCCACTTCGCGCAACACCTCAACGGCGCGGGGTGTAAAATCCCCCAAATTCCCCACGGGCGTGGGGACCAAATACAACGTTCCGGCGATCGCTTGGGTCATGCGTTGAAAAATAATCGTCGCACCATTCCCAAAAACTCCGTTGCACCGGAATCTTCGTCTTCCCAATCTACATCACCAGCCGTGGAAACCAGTATCCGTTGCGCCTCGTCGAGACTTGAGCAGGCTTGCAGTGCATCGCATAATTCGAGCAGGCGGGGCACATTGCCTTCCGTGAGTAGCGCCGCAAATCGCACGCGGTTGTTGATGCTAAGGTGGGTTTTTAGATTTTCAAGGGGCTGTTCACTTAGTTTTTCTGCGAGTGAAATTCCGGCTGAGGGGGCGGCTTGTGCTTCCTGAACGACTTCTTCCGGTTCGGGTTCGATTTCGGGTTCTGTGTTGACAACAGGTTCTGGCTCACTGAGCACAACGGGCTCCGGTGCGACAGACACATGAACCGGATGAGGAGTCAGATATTCGGCAATTCCGGCCTGCTTCTGTGCCTGAGACAGCAGCTTTTGAACGGAATCCCAATCCGGGGTTTCCGAATGCTGAAGATGCTCCAAGCATTCATTCAATGCATCAATTGCGGAGCGAAGGAAGGCGTTGGCGTTGGTACTTGGATTCATGGATTGGATTTTCTGAAGAGCTCTTTCAACAACTCTTTTTCGCGTTGAAAATTTTCTTTTCGGTGATTTTTTTGTGCCTCTCGATCCCAGCTATAGGTCGGGTTTTCAAAGGTACCGTCCATCGAGATGAAGAATTGTTGTCCAAGTCCATCATCTTCGATGGGGCCAAACTCACTGTCTTGAGACGTTCGCAAATCGCGCAATGCGAAACCCAGGGTGTAATCAATGGACTCGTCAAATCCGTAATTCCCTTCCAAAGAAATGTTCATGGCGGAAGAGTGAATCTCGACATTGGGGATGCGCACGATTCCATCCGATACATAGACGGGCGACTCCAGGCGATCGAACTGCACGTCGGCTAAACGTTGGCTGAGATCATCCGGGTCAACCAAAGGCGCCATGATCCGGTTTTGCCTGAGGTATTCCGCGATTTCTTCGAATGCTTCCAATCTGAGCAAGGCGCCTTCATTGACTTCCACTGACCCGAGGATGTTGAGGGTCTCGGGTTTCCACAAACCATTCGGATTCACATCAAATCGTACAGAGCCGTTTGCGCTGAAAAATCCAGAGAGGTGCCCCGCTCTTAAGGTCGATTGATCGAAGTTATCGAAAGCGGTGAACAAGGCCCGCAAGTCGCACGCCCTCGCGCTGGGATGAATTTGTAGAGTCGCGGTCTGACGTTGGGGGTTGAATTGGCAAGTTGCGTCGCCGGAAAGTTGGCCTTTGAGGGTTTGCGCTGAAAAGCGCGGAATCGACCAAGATGTCTCATCCCCCGCCAATTGGAATGATGCTTCCGACAAACTCCAACCAGTATAGCGAATGGAATCGATAGCCACCGCGCAGTTTACCGCGAAGCCGGACGGCAACCGCACCGATTCGAGAAAGTCTTCGTTGGCTTCAGGAGTGTTTTCTGTTTCCGGGAATTCCAAAACCGGTAAATGCAAAC
>JBMSHA010000194.1:0-3927 GCA_049416245.1 Flavobacteriales bacterium
ACCGCAGCACTCAAAACAAGCAAAGCCAGGCTAAAGTCGCCTGGCCTTGTTTTGTCAGAATTTGTATTCTCGCCTTCCACAGACAATGAATTATCCGTGAACATTTTTCCAAAGGCAAACCCAAGGATGCCCCCGAGCGGGCCACCAAGTGCCCATCCAATGGCTCCGCCTATCCAAGCACCATAGCGACTCACGCTAGTTCGGCGTATCCCTTCTGGATGAAGGAGGTCAACTCTTCACCTTCAAGCAAGCCTTGAGAAAGACGTGCCAAGTCGCCTGCTTTTTTGGCCATGGCTTTTTTGGCGTCTTCATCTTTTTCGCTCAAAATTTTCTGAACGAGTGGGTGGTTCGCATTGACAGCAACATCATAGCTATCGGGCAGTGCTCCAAACATCTGGAACCCTCCTCCGCCAACAGCTTGTTGCTCTTTCATCCGGCGCATGAATTCCGACCGGGTAATGGTCAGTGGAGCGGCAGTTGGGGACATGGGGACAAATTTGACTTTGTATCCGTCTCCCGGGAACGCACTCTCGATGATGGGTTTGATGGCTTCCTCTTGCTTTTCGTCCAAAGCGCTGGTGGCAGCTTCGTCCGTTTCAATCAAATTGTCAATCACATCCGAATCAACGCGTTTAAATTGTACATCGGGATACGCCTCTTCCAATTTTTGAACCATGTGAGAGGCCAATGGGCCTTCCATGACCAAAACCTTGTAACCTCTCTCCAAAGCAGGCGCGATGAAACCGTGCTGGTTTTTGGAGTCGGCGGTGTAGGGAAGGATGATTTTGCCGTTCTTATCCTTTTGCGTTTCTCCTACGGCTGCAATCAATTCTTCGTATGTCGAGCACGCATCGGTCGTGTCTTTGAACAACATGAACTTCTTCGCTCGCTCCATGAATTTCTCATCGGTGAGCATGCCGTATTCAATGAAGATGCGAAGATCGTCCCATTGGGCAGCGAATGATTCCCGATCTTTTTTGAACATGGAGCTCAGTTTATCCGAGACTTTTTTCGAAATGTGGCCGCTGATCTTTTTGACATTCGCGTCTTCTTGCAGATAAGATCGCGAGACATTTAGCGGAATATCAGGGGAATCAATCACGCCATGCAACAAGGTCAAGAAATCGGGAACGATGTTTTCAACGTTATCGGTGATGAAGACTTGATTGGAGTACAGGTGAATTTTGTCCCGGCGAAGCTCCATCTCTTTTTTGAGTTGCGGGAAATAGAGGATACCTGTCAGGTTGAAGGGGAAGTCGACGTTAAGGTGAATGTGGAAGAGCGGGTCTTCGAAATTCATCGGATATAACTCCTTGTAGAATTCACCGTAGTCTTCATCTTTTAGATCTGATGGGGCTTTGCTCCAAAGTGGAGTGGTGGAATTGACTACCCGGGGAACTTTGTTTTCGACCTTTTTGACATTGCCATCGTCGTCTTTCTCCCCGTCGGGATGGTCATTCCACTCGGATTTGGTGCCGTGAATGATTTCCACGGGCATGAACTTACAATACTTCGTCAGGATGCCCTGGATGCGCCCGTCCTCGAGGAACTCTTCACTGTCATCAGCGATGTGTAAAACGATGTCGGTTCCGCGCTCGGTTTTCTCCGTTGCCTCCAAATTGTATTCCGGTGAACCGTCACATGACCATTTCACCGGCGTAGCATCCTCGCGCTGACTCCACGTGATAATGTCCACTTGCTTCGCGACCATGAAGGCGCTGTAGAATCCCAAACCAAAATGGCCGATGATGGCCGTTTTTGCCTCCTCGCCTTGGTACTTGTCGAGAAACTCTGTTGCTCCTGAAAACGCGATTTGGTTGATGTATTTGTTGACTTCTTCCTCTGTCATCCCAATGCCGCGATCGCGAATGGTGAGCGTTTTCGCCTCTTCATCCCGAATCACTTCGATGGCGGTATTGCCTTCGACCGATGCGATTTCCCCCAGTTTCGCCAAGGTGTGGCGTTTCTGCGTTGCGTCTACAGCATTCGACACCAATTCCCGAAGAAAAATCTCGTGATCGCTATAAAGGAATTTTTTGATGATTGGAAAGATGTTTTCCGTTTGAACGTTGATGTTTCCGGTTGCCATTTTTCTGTTTTTTCCCTGAATGGGCAAAGTTTGCGCCATACTGGCTTCAGGAAAAGATTCCTGCCATTCTGACCCCTTGACCGTCACTTTACGTCGGGATGTCAGATTGATTGATAACCAACATGTAAATTGGCATCACTAAACCTGCCAAAATTGTCAGCATGTCATTTCGTACTTTTTTAGTTCCCTCGTTCATCTTTGTTCTATCCTCATTTTCATGGATTGGCACCCAAGTCGCGCATGCTCAAACGAACGACCCGGATTGGTCTGTTCTGATGCAGGATCCCGAAACTTCGCCTGATGAGGTTCGAGAATTGTTCAATGCCCATTGGGAAGGACGTGAACGCGTGAAAGGGTCGGGCTACAAGCAAGTGGAGCGTTGGTTACACTTGTCGGACGGACGCACAAATGAGGAGGGGTTTATGTTGGATGGGGCAGCGGCATTTGATGCACACCGAGACATCAACCAGTGGCGCGCGTCAGGGAGATCGGTTGAAGGCAATTGGCAGGTTTGCGGGCCGACATTGGATGACATTACCACACGAGACAACATCCGCGGCGTTGGACGTATGAATGCATTGGCTTTCCATCCCGAAGATCCCAACATCATCTTTGCGGGTGCCCCAGCTGGCGGACTTTGGCGGTCCTATGACGGCGGACTTCATTGGGAAACCAATACGGATCAGTTTCCGACTCTAGGCGTAAGTTCAATTACCTTTTCCCCTTCCAATCCCTCGGTGGTTTACATCGGGACAGGAGACCGCGATGCTTCAGACAGCCCGGGCATGGGGGTCATGAAATCAGTCGACGGTGGGTTGACATGGGATTTCGTCAACAGCGCGATCAGTGACAAGGTGGTGGGTGACCTGCTGGTTTATCCCACCGATGAGAACCAGGTGGTCGCTGCAACGAGCAGCGGCATTTTCAAAACCACAGATGGTGGCTCCACATGGTATCAAGTATCGTCAAACACGCAGAATTACAAAGACCTTGCGGTTCATCCGACCAATCCCAACATCATCTACGGAACCGGTCAAGGCCGGTTTTGGCGAAGCGAAGATGCCGGCGAGAATTGGGAATACATCAACGATGGCATTGTTCCGAGCACGCGCATGGTAATCGCTGTGACCCCCGCAGCACCGGAAAATGTTTACGTCCTGTCAACAGGTACCTACGAATACCGTGCGTTTTATAAATCCGAAGATTCCGGACTGAATTTCGTTGAGATGAGTGACAGTCCGAACATCATGGGTTGGAGCGCTTCCGGTGAAAGCGAAGGAGGGCAAGCATGGTATGACTTGGCGCTTGAAGCCGACCCCGTGGTGGTCGACCGGGTATATGCAGGGGTAATACGAATGAAGCGAACGGATGACGGCGGGGTGACGTGGCTGGATATTCAAGACAGCTACCTCCATGTCGATCAGCACGCCTTGGTCGCTAATCCGCATACCGATGAGATTTGGTTGGCAAACGACGGCGGTGTGTACCGTTATGAAAATAACACGCAGTGGCAGGACATGAGCTACGGCATCATTACCGGTGAGATTTATAAAATAGGCCAAAGTCCCTATGCCGGAAATCATGCGATGAACGGATACCAAGACAATGGAACCTACCTGTTCAACGGCGTGCAATGGGAGCGGGGCAGCGGAGGAGATGGCTTCGAGTGCATATACGACCCCAACGATCCGAACTGGTTTTTCTCCAGTTCCCAATACGGCCGCATTTACCGAACCGGTCCGGGAATCCAATCCCAAACCATCGTGGCAAACGGTGACCTCGGCATCAATGAAGGCGGAGCTTGGTCGACACCGTTTACGGTTTCAACAGAAGATTCT
>JBMSHA010000195.1:0-3887 GCA_049416245.1 Flavobacteriales bacterium
GCGCCGTCGCGGTTAATTCTCATCGTCGAACCTAAGAACAGTAATCCGATATGGGACGTTACCGCGGACAAAAATCAAAAATCAGTCGCCGATTCAAAGAGGCGATCTTCGGCCCCGATAAAGCGCTCGAGCGCCGCCCATATGGCCCAGGCCAACATGGCAACAACCGCCGACGCAAAAAAGAATCCGAGTATTCGGTTCAGTTGGCTGAGAAGCAGAAGGCAAAGTACACTTACGGCATCTTGGAGAAGCAATTCTCGAACATGTTCAAACAAGCAAACGCTCGTCAAGGCATTACCGGTGAGATTTTGCTCCAATTTTGCGAGAGCCGCCTCGATAATGTGGTGTTCCGGTTGGGCATTGCAAACTCACGTCGAGGTGCTCGCCAACTCGTCACGCACCGTCACATTATGGTGAACGGGCATTTGGTAAACATCCCTTCGTATCGCTTGCGTCCTGGTGACGTGGTGTCTGTTCGTGAGAAGAGCAAGTCCATGACGGTCATTACGAGTTCGTTGGGTGGCGCACCGAAGCGATTGGAGTGGCTCGACTGGAATGTCCAAGACATGTCCGGCACATTCATCAATGTTCCTTCGCGTGACCAGATTCCTGAAAACATCAAGGAATCACTCATCGTCGAGTTGTACTCTAAGTAATCCAAATCCCAGAAGCAAATGGCTATTCTAGATTTCCAGAAACCAGACAAGGTGATTATGTTGGACTCTACCGAGTTCAATGGCACCTTCGAATTTCGACCGCTCGAGCCAGGATTTGGCATCACTGTAGGCAATGCACTCCGTCGCATTTTGTTGTCTTCTTTGGAAGGCTATGCGATTACCAGCATCAAAGTTGACGGCGTTGAGCACGAATACTCCACCATCAAAGGTGTGCAGGAAGATGTGACCGAAATGATTTTGAACTTGAAGCAAGTGCGTTTCAAGCGTCAAATCGAAGGTTCTGAAGGTGAGACCGTAACCATCAAAGTAAGCGGTCAACAAGCATTCACTGCCGGTGACATTGGACAGTTCACTTCAGCTTTCCAAGTCATGAACCCGGATCATGTAATCTGCAATATGGACGAGTCGGTCACATTGACCATTGAAATGGTCATTGGCAAAGGCCGGGGCTACGTTCAGGCAGAAGAGAACAAGCGGGAAGGCGCGAGCCTCGGCACCATCGCAATGGATGCCATTTTCACGCCGATTCGAAACGTTCAATACGAAGTGGAGAACTACCGTGTGGAGCAGCGTACGGACTACGAGAAACTCATCATGCACATCGAGTGTGATGGCAGTATCTCTCCGAAAGATGCTTTGCAGGAGTCTGCCAAAATTTTGATTCAACACTTCATGTTGTTCAGCGACGAGCGCATTTCACTCGAGTTGGAAGAGCGCGTTGAAGTGGAAGAATTCGACGAAACCAGCTTGCACATGCGTCAGTTGCTCAAGACCAAATTGAGCGATATGGATTTAAGTGTTCGCGCATTGAACTGTTTGAAGGCGGCTGACATCGAATCGCTCGGTGAGTTGGTTAGCTACAACAAAAACGACCTGTTGAAATTCCGAAACTTCGGCAAGAAGTCTTTGACGGAATTAGAGGATTTGGTCGAGAACAAGAACCTCACATTCGGCATGGATGTGAGCAAGTACAAACTCGACAAAGAGTGAAGTCATGCGGCATAATAAGAATTTCAATCACCTAGGTCGGAAGACCGCTCACCGCAAGGCCATGCTATCAAACATGGCGTGTTCCCTCATTGAACACAAGCGGATTACCACAACGGTAGCTAAAGCGAAGGCGTTGCGCTCTTTTGTTGAGCCATTGTTGACCCGTTCGAAAGAGGATACCACGCACAGCCGTCGTGTGGTCTTTAGCGCACTGGGAAACAAGTACGCTGTTTCGGAATTATTCCGTGCAGTCGGTCCAGCTGTGGCTACTCGAGAAGGAGGCTATACCCGAATCATCCGCACGGGCAACCGTCTGGGCGATAACGCTGAAATGTGTTTGATCGAGTTGGTGGACTTCAATGATCTCTACGGCAAGGAAGAAAAGAAGAAGCGTTCACGACGTTCACGTCGAGGTGGAGCGAGTGCCGCAGCTCCTGCTGCCACTGTTGCTGCTCCTGCTGCTGAGGCGGCTGTTGAGGAAGCTCCTGCTGCCGAGGCTGCCGTTGAAGAAGCTCCTGCTGCTGAAGCTGCCGCTGAGGAAGCTCCTGCTGCTGAAGCTGCCGTTGAAGAAGCTCCGGCTGCTGAAGCTCCTGCTGCTGAAGCTGCCGCTGAGGAAGCTCCTGCTGCTGAGGAAGCTCCTGCAGATGAGAACGAAGAAGAAAAGAAAGACTGATATCCACAAGGTGGATCTAGAGAAAACGGGAGGCAAATGCTTCCCGTTTTTGTTTTCCATTCATTGTGGCAGAAGACCATTGTGAAACAGATGAGGAAAAATCAGGAGAATCTTTTGGCGTGCTACTGAAGGCACAAATTATCTTTGCGCCATGGTTCAAGCACAAAACGAAAGAGTCCCAGCGATTTTATTATTGGCTGATGGCACTCGATTCGAAGGAAAGTCCGCCGGTGCAATCGGCATCACAACGGGTGAGATTGCTTTCAATACCGGGATGTATGGATACCAAGAGATTTTTACGGACCCGAGCTACCTCCGTCAGATTCTCGTAATGGCCACAGCGCACATCGGTAATTATGGAGTGCACGATGCAGAGGTGGAGTCCAATCGCGTGCAAATTGCGGGGGTGGTGACCAAAAATTATTCTTCCATTGCAAGTCGTGTGGGAGGAAGTGGAACCTTGCAAGATTACATGGACCGTGACGGGGTTGTAGGCATTTGTGATGTCGACACGCGAGCCCTTGTGCGTCACATACGTCAAAAGGGGGCCATGAACGCGATCATTTGCAGTGATGGTACGGACGAGGCGGAGTTGAAGCGGCAATTGGCGGCGGTACCTTCCATGGAAGGGTTGGAGTTGAGCAGTGAAGTGACGTGTGACACGCCCTACGAAGTAGCTCCTGATCCGGCGGTGGATAAAGGCTTGACCGTGGCCTTATTGGATCTTGGGGTGAAGAAGAACATTGTGCGTTGCTTGACGGAGCGGGGTTGCAAGGTGCACGTCTTCCCCATGAGTTCGTCGTTGCAAGACATGCTTGCAGTCAATCCTGATGGATTCATGTTGTCCAATGGACCGGGCGATCCCGGTGCCATGCCCGCTACGGTTGAATTGGTGAAAGAAATTGTGGAGACCGGTCGCAGTGTGTTTGGTATTTGCTTGGGCCACCAGGTGCTGGCCTTGAGCCAAGGGTTGAAGACGATCAAGATGTTCAATGGCCACCGCGGCGTGAATCATCCGATCAAAAACCTTGTTTCTGGGAAAGCGGAAATCACCAGTCAAAACCATGGTTTTGTAGTTGATCGCGCATCCATTGAGAATCATCCGGATGTGGAGTTGACGCATATCCACTTGAATGACGATACCGTGGCAGGTATAGCATTGAAAAATCACCCCGCTTTCTCTGTCCAATACCATCCAGAAGCTTCCGCGGGTCCTCACGACAGCCGGTATTTGTTCGATCAGTTCGTCGAGAACATGGAACGTGTGGCGGTCCCCGCTTGATTGAGTAACTTCGCGGCGGTTTTTACCTGGATTTGGAAATGAACCAAATCCCCATGCGGCAACGCGTGAGCATTTTTTAAATATTGACATGAGTTACATTGATCAAATTCAAGCCCGCCAGATTTTAGATTCCCGCGGCAACCCGACCCTAGAGGTGGATGTTGTTACCGGTGATGGTTGCATGGGGCGGGCGGCTGTTCCTTCAGGTGCTTCCACAGGAATTCACGAAGCTGTTGAGTTGCGTGATGGTGGTGAAGAGTGGATG
>JBMSHA010000196.1:0-3887 GCA_049416245.1 Flavobacteriales bacterium
GGTTGCTACGATGAAGCAGCCGACAACTACGATGCTCAAGCCAACACGGGTGACCAAGAGGCTTTGTGTGAGTACTTCGGTTGTACGGATGCTACAGCAGACAACTTCGACCCAGGTGCCAACGTAGAAGACGGCACTTGCTTGTACACCGGTTGTATGGATGCCGAGGCGGACAACTACGATCCACAAGCAAATACCGGCGATCAAGCGGCGTTGTGTCTCTACACGGGATGTTATGACGAGAACGCCTCGAACTACGATGCTCAAGCGAACACGGGCGACCAAGAGGCGCTTTGTGAGTACCTCGGTTGTACCAATGTAGAAGCAGACAATTACGATCCTGCTGCAAACGTAGATGACGGCTCATGCGTCGTCGCGGGTTGCATGTACGAGGCAGCGGCCAACTACGATCCGGCAGCCACCTACGATGATTTGTCTTGCGATTTCAGCTGTGCGACGCAAGGATGTACCGATACGTTGGCTTCCAACTATGACGAGGCAGCGGAAGAGGACAACGGATCTTGCTTGTATCCTGGCTGTACCAGCCCAGCGGCAACCAACTACAACGCCAATGCCTTTGGTGACGATGGATCATGTGAGTTTGCCGGCTGTATGGATGCTACGGCGTGCAACTACGATGCTGATGCGACTTCAGACGATGGGTCTTGCTTGGTCGTTGGCTGCATGGATCCAGAAGGATTGAATTACGACGCGGATGCCAACTACCCCGGCGGATGTGATTACCCCGATGCTTGTCCGGGTGACATCAACGGTGACTTGTTCATCGATGTATCCGACTTGTTGACCTTCTTCCAATACTACGGCACGGCGTGCCCTTGATGAGAACCTATACCAATAGCATATTTTTGGACCAACCTTCCAAATTCACTTGAATAGAAAAGGGCTGCCGACCGGGCGGCCCTTTTGCTTTTTTACCATGCTGTAAAGTGTACTTTTGGGTATGCGTAATTTCTTCATTGAACGAGCCACACTTTTGGTGCTGGTTACTTTTTTTATCGTCCCACCGCTTTTCGGGCAGCACGTCCCGCAAACTCCTTACAAGCCGTCTGACACCACGCCGGATTGGGTGCAGATGATGTACAGCGGAGAAGCCAGCCACGATGAGGTTCGCCAGGCTTTCGATGCGCATTACACGACGCATGAATTCGTTAAAAACCGCGACACGCAGTTTTATAAGCGATGGATGCGCAATGCAGAGCTTCCGGCCCCAGCGGTTTCGCATGAATACGCCGCCCTTCACGCCGCTGCCGCAAATCGAATGACGGGAGTCTGGGAAGAAATGGGGCCTTGGAGTTACGACCCGGAAGTGGCGATGGATTTTCAGGTGCAAAGTCCGGGCGCCTGCCATGTTTACACCGTTGAGCAAGCGGCTTCGGATCACCAAGTCGTCTGGTGCGGAACGGCAACGGCCGGTGCATGGAAAAGCGCAGATCACGGGACGCATTGGGAGTTGATGACGCGAGATTTGCCGCTGACGAGTGTGTACAGCATCGCCATCGATCCCCTCGACGCCGACCGAGTTTGGATCGGAGCGGGTTCCGGTCAACTTTGGCGCAGTGAAGATGGCGGGTTGACTTGGGAGGTGTGTGGAAATTCTACTTTTCAAGGGGCGGATCGCTGGTACCGCGATTTGATTTTTGGTCCGGTTGTGGACGGGGAAACGCCCCAACTTTTCGCCGCGACGAACTACGGCTTGTTTCGAACCGAAGACGGAGGCGAAACCATGATTCAAGTAATGTCCGGTGAATACATGGAAATGGCCTTTCACCCAGCCGATCCTTTGATTTGTTACACGATCCAATTGCTCGGTGAGAGCACGGTATTCAAAAAGTCAACCGATGGTGGTTTGTCTTTTGCATCTGGAGCAACCGGATGGCCCAGCGTGGGCTCAGATGATGGACAGCGTCGATGTGAACTTGCGGTCTCTCCGGCCGATCCTGATCGGGTGGTCGTTTTGGCCGCTGGATCCACAGCCGACGGCGGTGGATTGTACGGCATGTACCAGAGTTTTGACGCCGGCGCTACCTTCGAATTCATGTGTTGCGGTGACGGGCCGGGCGGGCCATGGGCAGAGAACACGAATCCCAACATCTTGGGGTGGAGCGGCGACGGAACGGGGGATGGTGGCCAATACTACTATGATTTAGCATTGGATGTCAGCCCAACCGATGCGGACCGCCAATTCGCTGCAGGCATCAGCGTTTGGCGCACAGAAAACGGTGGGGCGAACTGGTCATTGAACGCTCATTGGGTCACGTGGGCGGGCGAATTCACCCACGATCGCTACACCCATGCCGACGTGCACGATATTCAGTTTTTTACCCGAGCCGATGGAACCGTGGATATGTGGGTGGCTTCGGACGGTGGATTGTATTACTCCGCCGACCAAGGCGACCACATCGAACCGCGGATGTACGGGTTGCACGGCACGGATTTTTGGGGGTGGCAGGCCGGCTGGCGTGGACCTGAAGTCATGGTGGGTGGAACCTACCACAACGGCACCTTGATCCGCAAAGGCGAGCTCTATCATTGGGGTGCCGAGAATGACAGTTCGGGTGGCTGGCTCGCCGAGCTTGCCGGGGACAATTTCCGTGGATTCATCAACCCGGGCGACGCGCGATTGGGTTATCATGACGGCGGTGCGTTTCGATTCACGGAAGACCGCTTCGACCGGATTGATGCCATGCCTTTCGACGGCTCGAAAAAGCCGAACACCGCCTACTGGTTCGGAGAGTACGGCAACCTCGAATGGGATCCCACGTGTTACAACTGCCTGTACTCGCCCGTGGGGTCCGAGTTGTGGCATTCCACCGACGGCGGGGCGTCATGGACGCTGGTGAACGACTTTGGTGGGGATAAAATCATTTCGGTAAAAGTGAGCCCACGCGACCGGAACCGAATTTACGTTTCGCACAAACAAAGCGGTTCGGTTTGGCGCGTTCACCGTTCTGTTGACGCGGGTACAACATGGGAAGTGGTGTCCCCAACTCCCGGTGAAAACGGGAACAACAGCAACCAACCCATTTACCTCGATGTAGACGGCACAAATCCTGATCGATTGTGGTGCGTATTGACCGGCACCCAAAACGGACACAAAATTCTTCAGTCCAACGACGCGGGCGAGACCTGGCAGGATTGGACGACCACCACCATTGCGAGCGAGCGTGTGGTCAGTTTGGCTCATCAACGCGGCTCCAATGGCGGGTTATACATCGGCACTACGAAGGCTGTTTACTATCGGGATGCTGATATGGACGATTGGCTGTTGTACAACACCGGCTTGCCCATGATCAACGTTTGCACATTCCTCCAAGCTGATTATTGTGGTGGACACATCCGGACCGCGGGAACCCGTGGTGTGCACCAAGCTGATTTTTACGCACCTTCGGAAGTGTTGGCCGGGTTCATGGCGGATCGTACGCACTTGAATTTGGCCAGTCCGTGCACAGCAGATCCGGTGCATTTCTCCGCGGTTTCGGTGGCGTTGTGCGAAGGTGCGACGTACGATTGGGATTTCCCTGGGGGCACCTTGCTCGCTATGGAAGGTCCAGACGCGTGGGTGGTTTATGATTCACCAGGGAATTTTGATGTGACGCTTGCGGTCACCGACGCAGCAGGGGGAACGGATGCGTGGACTTGGACTGGGATGATGGAGGTGGTCAACGAACCCGTTGTGGATGCCACGGGATTTTCGGAAAACTTCGATGGCGACCAATTCCCACCACAGCACTGGCGATTGGAAGTAAACGGCCATGCATGGGAGCATGCATGGGATTTGGTGGATTCGGAAAATGGGGTGGCGCAGTTCCCAAATTACTGGGTGGATACGCAGGGTGCAGAGGATTTGCTCATCACGCCAGCCTTCG
>JBMSHA010000197.1:0-3802 GCA_049416245.1 Flavobacteriales bacterium
CATCGGGAATCTCCATGAACCCGAATTTGCCGCGGACATTCAGCTAGGCCGATGGCAATGGCAAGGGGTTGAAGGCCAGAATTCCAAATGTGTCGGTTTTGGACTGCTTGAAAAGCCACACCTGATTTTTTCAACTGAATTGCCTCCCAATGGCACCATGCGCGTTGAAGCAGACCTTCCAATTCAGAACCCTGCCGATTGGGCTGCAGAAGTCCGTTTGAATCAGTTTGCTCTCCAAACCATCAACCGTTGGTTGCCCGACGAGAGCATTGCCGTCCTGGGTGCGGCTGATGCACGGGTTTGGCTCGAAGATTTTCGAGGGTTCCCAAAGATTCGTGGAAACTTGACCACCTTCGGGACCCAACTCGCTGTGCCCTATTTGGGCACGGTGTACGATGTGGAGGGCCGGGTCAGCATTGAGCCGGGAGCCTTTTACCTCGACCAATGGCGAATCCGCGACGATTTGGGTTCCGAAGCCTTGTTCAATGGAACTGTACTGCATGATGAATTTCAGAATTGGGACTTGGACTTCGGTATCGACGCTACCAAAGAACGGCTGCGTCTCATGGACATCGCACCGGCAGAAGACGCATACTTTTTCGGGGAGGCGCGTTGCACAGGGGACATCAACATTTCAGGCTACGGAAAAAATTTATCCATTGATGCTTCATTGACGGCAGGCGAAGGGACACAATTCTCCCTCCCTCTCGACGGCACATCCGATGTGTCCTATGCGGATTTCATCCGGTTTGCCGGTGACATTGAATCTCCTCAAGAACCCCTGAAACCTGCCAGTGCTTTTTCAGATATCTCCCTAAATCTAGGCATCGATGTCCTTCCCGGGGCTGAAGCTCGCATCGTCTTCAATCGGGATGTCGGCGACGAAATTGTGGGACACGCCCAAGGCCACTTGGACCTGAGTATCGACGATTTTGAGCGCATTCGATTGAATGGTGCCCTCGAAATTGTTGACGGCATTTATTATTTCACCCTTCAGAATTGGCTGAGCAAACGGTTTGACATCGAACCCGGAGGCACATTGGTCTGGGAAGGTGACCCGTATCGTGCTGACATCGATTTATCCACCATTTACAGCACCCGCGCCCGGTTGAATCCCTTATTTCCAGATATCACAGATTTGCCAGGCCGTGTACCTGTAGATTTGAAACTTGGAATGACCGGTTCCTTGATGAGACCGGAGGTTGCGTTTGACATTGCGGTACCCAACGCGGACTCCCGTGTTCAAGCGCTCTTGGAAGACGCATTGATCAACGAGGAAGAAAAACAACGGCAAGCCCTCAGTTTGCTGGTCATGAATCAATTTTTCAGCATGGACCCCATGGCCGCATCGATTGGTGGATTTCTCAACACCGGACAAAGCACACAGCTCATCGCCAATCAGTTGGGGCATTGGATATCCCAAATCTCTCCCGGTGTCGATATTGGATTGGATTATGAGCAAAATGCGCTCAGCGGTGAGCAAGCACTCGGCGTGGCGCTGAGCACGCAGCTCTGGAACGACCGACTTCACATTGAAGGCGCCGTGGGCATGCAATCTGTGGGAACGATTGAACCGTCCGATATGCAATTGCAAGATTTGACCATCAGTTTTGATCTCATCCCGGATGGCACCTTACAACTGACAGGACATTCTCGCCAAAATCAAGCATTAAGCAATTCCTTGGAAGGAAATCAAACACAAGGAGTTGGCATCCGATTCAAGCGTGATTTTGATGACTGGAGAGATTGGAAATCGAAATCCAACTAATCGCTACATTTACGGATAAACCATTTGGTTATGCTTCATTTCAATTTCATCAGATTCACCCTGATAACTTGCCTTTTATTGGCAGTCTCGGTACTTCACGCCCAAATCACCCTGACATCTGCAGACATGCCGCAGCCGGGAATCACCTACCCGTTGGTCAATGCAGCCATTCTGGACCTCTCTTTGGGGGAACTATCCGGTGAAGGTGTCACTTGGGATGCCAGTGATTTGGTTCCCATCGCTGATGCCCCTCTGACACCAGTGAGCATGAGTGAGGCAAGTGTTACGGCAGCTTTGGTTTTCAATAGCCCGTTCAATTCGGCTTACCAATGCGACTTTTTTCTCCCAACAGAATTTCCAGACCTCGGGGTTGATTTGGGAATCCCTTTGGACGGGTTCAATAATTTTTACCAAACCGACGGAAATGCCTATGCCATTGCGGGTATTGGGCTCAGCGCATCAGGATTTGACCTGCCTGTCACCTATGACGACAAGGACGAAATCATTCCGCTTCCCTTGGAGTACGGCAGCGAAATGACGAGCACTGCGGCTTTCAGCCTTGACTTGACTGGGATTCTTTCATACGGGTTGGTCCAGGAACGTCAAGTTGTGGTTGACGGTTGGGGCACCCTAATTTTACCTTCCGGTTCGTACGAAGTCTTGCGAACGCGAACGGATCTCGAGGCAACTGATGACGTGTTCATCGAACAGCTTGGCGATCCTTTTACCATCGACCGCGAACAAACCACCTATCAATGGTGGGGAATCGGCACTGGATTCCCCTTGTTGGAAATTACCGAAATCGTTGGGCTTTCTGTCATAGGTTCATACCAGGACTTCACTCAAAACAACGGCATCACAGCGGCAGATCTCCACACCCAACACCCCGCCATTTATCCGAATCCTGCTTATTCTGATGAGGAAATTCAATTCGGACAAACCGTCTCTTGGAGCCTTTTTGACTCGAAAGGGAGCGAGATCATCGCAGGTCGAGGATCCTCGCTATCGCTTCCAGGCTGGATCACTTCCGGCATGTACATCGTGCGCTTGGGCGATCAAACTCAACCGTTGATCATCCGCTGAGCTGGGATTAAATGAGCCCGGTCGATTCGAATGAGTCAATCTCGGCGCCTACCTGATTATCGTACCATTGGTCGAGCACCCATCCCTTGGCAACTTGCGGGTTCCGAAAAACGCGAAACGCCACAGAGGGCTTGAATAGCGCCCATCGGATCCGATCCCTCAGCACATGAATCGATGAAGGAACCACCGCTGCCCGCGCAGGCACATCGAGCATGGCCTCTTCTGAACCCAACCAGGCCAACGCTTCTTGTTCCACCAGCGCCGCGTTTCGGGGGATCAAAACCAAAACAGGTCCCATTCCACCGGGCATCAATTCTCGGCGCGCTTGTTCCACCCGTTTCATTTGGTTCAAATCCAGCACGGCCTCATCTGCAAACCGAATGGTATAAAGCCCCATGGACAATTCAATGGTGGCATCGTGCACTTGAGTAGATAGGGTATGTTCCATCAGTCGCAGTAAAAATCGGAAAACGGATTGGGAGAACAGAAATTCAAGGCTGCGGTACCGTCTCCTTCAATGAGGTATTCAATGGAAGGCGTCGTATAGCCAATGCCATAAACCCCTTGAGTCGAGCGCGACGCAAACAGCCCCAAACCGCCATTGATGTTGGTGTACTCCGGTCGTTCTTGAATCACACCGGTGACCGGAGCGTTCACTTCGAGGTAGGTAGACAACTCTTCGTTCGCAATGGTCAACACAAAGTCCACGGCTCGGGCGATTTGTACGTCTTCATCCCAAGACCCGAGTACACGTGTGATGTATGGATCAACCTCTAATTTCGTCGCGAGCGTCGTGTAAAACCGCTCTCCACTCACTTCCTTTTGAAGCACTTGCCCACCTTCATCGTCGTCGGTGTTGAGCGTACCAATGTTCCACTCTACGACACGTTCACGCTCCTCGAGCAAAACGGTATGTTCTAAATCTTCCCAAACCCGTTCAAATACATGGAT
>JBMSHA010000198.1:0-3838 GCA_049416245.1 Flavobacteriales bacterium
CAGATGATAAAGTACTCGCCTACATTCCCGTCCAAGATTTAAAGGACGAAGCCTACGCGAACAACAACTTCGTCGTTTTAGCAACACGGCAAGGGTTGATCAAGAAAACAACACTTGCTGCCTACTCGCGTCCGAGATCGAATGGAATCAATGCCATCACAATCCGTGAAAACGACGAATTGTTGACGGCGCGATTGACCAACGGAGACAACGAAATCATCATAGGAAAGAAGTCCGGAAAAGCCATCCGATTCCACGAGAGTACGGCGCGTGCCGTTGGCCGAACCGCGATGGGAGTGAAGGGTGTTACATTGGAAAGCGCGGATGATGAAGTCATTGGCATGGTTTGCGTTCGGGGCTCCGATTCTGAAATATTGGTCGTTTCTGAAAATGGATACGGTAAACGTTCAGCGGTCGAGGATTACAGAATCACAAACCGCGGTGGAAAGGGAGTGAAAACCCTGAGCGTAACAGACAAAACCGGCCCTCTCATCAGCATTCTCAATGTTACAGATGACGACGACTTGATGATCATCAACCGATCTGGAATCACCATTCGTACGGGTGTCGAAGAATTACGCGTCATGGGACGAGCGACTCAAGGAGTGAGGCTAATCACCCTGAGGGGAGACGACCAAATCGCCTCCGTATGTCGCGTTCCGAAAAGCGACGATGAGGATTTACTTCAGGAAGAAGGGGGCATCTCTCCTGAATCAAATCAATCGCAATCACCGACCGAAAGCGGCGCTTCTGCCGAAGAATAATAGTAAGCAATCCTTTTCTGGCATTACTTTTGCCTAAACTTTTAAAGAAGAAACCACAGGATTTCATGAAACACTTTATCGCCGTCGCATTTGCTGCTTTAGCCACCATCTCACTTGGCCAAAAGCAAGTAGTATCTGCATATAACGCCAATAAATCGGGAGATTATTCCGCCGCTGCAGGTTACATTGAAGAAGCTATTACGATTGAAAAAGCTGCTATCAAGGACAAAACGTGGCGCTACCGAGGAGAAATTTACCTCAACATTGCCAACGACAGTGTCTTATCTATTCAATACCCTCAAGCGCTGTGGACCGCCATGGAGTCTTACACCAAAGCGAAAGAATTGGATGTTAAAGGCAGCTACGAACGTGAAATCATCACAGGATTGGGGTTGGTTCAAACGACAGCCGGTAACCAAGGAATCAACGATTACGTCGAAGAGAAATTTGAAACAGCGGCAGCCAAGTTTGACTTAAGCGCGGAAGTAGCCGGCATGTTCGAGGTAGTCGATACGATGGCCATCTTCAATGCGGCACTTTGTTATGAGAAATCCAACAATGTTGATTTGGCTATAGCGCGCTACAAGACCTGTGGTGGCCACGGTTACCAGGTGCCTAACGTATACTTGTTTGTGGCCAATTTGCTGAGGCAAGCGGATCGCGATGAAGAAGCACTGATTGAATTACAAGCTGCACGAGAATTGTTTCCGCGTGAGCAAAGTTTGATCATTGAAGAACTCAACATCTACCTTGAAGCGAAAGATTTTGAACGCGCTGAAAACAACCTCAAACTCGCGGCAGAAGGAGATCCTACGAATGAAATTCTTTGGTTCAGTTTGGGAAGCGTTTACGACAACCTGGGTAAGTCTGAAATGGCTGCAGAGGCTTATCTAAAGGCCTTGGAGTTAGACGCCAACTATTTTGATGCGAATTACAATTTGGGAGCCATGTATTTCAATGAAGCTGTAGCAGGCATCAATGAAGCCAACGATATGTGGAAGCCGCGAATGACCAAAGCGGAAAGTGCGAAACAAAAGGAATTGGAAGAAGCCGCAAAAGCCAAGTTCATGGAAGCGCGTCCATTTCTAGAGGCTGCGCATGAATCAAATCCAGAAGACATCGATACGATTCGATCCCTTCGGGACATTTACGCACGAACAGGACAAGATGACTTGATGCTCAAAATGAGCAATTTGCTGAAATAAGCCTTGTCGATTCGATTTGGAGAAAGGGACTTCGGTCCCTTTTCCTATCTGAATGCTATTTAACATAATATTTATTATCATTCAATTGGAGGTGTAATCATTTCGAATCCAATCAAATGCGAATACTCCTTTTAACGTAACAACTTTAAAAGGAAAGCCGTAAATTTGCATCGTCTTTGGAGGTTTGGCAGAGTTGGTCGATTGCACCGGTCTTGAAAACCGGCGTACCGCAAGGTACCGGGGGTTCGAATCCCTCAGCCTCCGCAACATAAAAAGCACCCAATCGGGTGCTTTTTTCGTAACAAACCGAATCCATTGCCAGAATTATTCAAATTTCTTATCTTGAATTGGCATGGAGGCTATTCGAAAAATTATCGCAGTATTTCTCTTAGCCCTGATGGGAAAAGGCTTATTTGCCCAATCACCGCAAATTATTGACCCGCCATCAGGCATCATCGATGGCGTCAATGTGCTGTCTGCCACGTCCGTCATTGTCCAGCTCAGAGCGCCTGGCAAGGATTACGTTCATCTGCGGGGTGATTTCAATGGATTCGCCATCAATGACAACTCGTTGATGCACATTTCCGAAGACGGGAATCGACATTGGATTCAAGTCAATGGACTCACTGGATTCCAAAATTACCGGTACCATTTCCTGATTGAAGGTTCGCTTGAGGTCGGCGATCCGTATACCACATTGGTCATCGACCCGTGGAATGACCAATACATTCCGGATGACCACTATCCCAACATGCCCAATTTCCCGTTTGGGCAAGCCAATTGGCCGAATGGCGTTTTCCGGACGGTTCCGACCGAATTTACTTGGACCGACGAAGGATTTGTGCGGCCGGAACAGGATCAATTGGTGATTTACGAGCTGTTGATTCGGGACTTTGACGAAGGCCAAACCTATCAAGATGTCATTGATCGGCTGGATTATTTGGAATGGTTGGGCGTCAATGCCATTGAATTAATGCCTGTCAGCGAATTTGATGGAAACCTCAGTTGGGGATACAACCCAAGCTTTCGCCTCGCTCCTGACAAGTATTACGGCACGGGAGACTTGCTTAAATTCTTGGTCAACGAAGCGCACGCACGAGGCATTGCCGTGATCATGGACATCGTACCCAATCACAGCTTTGGGCTGGACCCCATGGTTCGCATGTATCAAAACGCGGATGGCTCTGTGGCCGAAAACAACCCCTGGTTTAATGAAATCGCCATGCATCCGTTTTCTCCTGGGTACGACTTCAATCATAGCGACCCATGGACGGTGGAGCATTGGAATCGGGTGTTCGACCATTGGCTGGATGAATATCACCTTGACGGCTACCGAATCGATCTTTCGAAGGGCCTGACTCAGACTTTCAGCGGGTCTGATGTAGGCTCCTGGAATCAGTACGACCAAGGTCGCATCGACATTTTGTTCAATTATGCGAACCACATTTGGGACAATCACCCCGGCACCTACCTCATTTTGGAGCATCTCGGTGGAAATGATGAAGAAACCGTGCTGGCCAATGGCGGATTCATGCTTTGGGGAAAAATGACGTTTGCGTACACGCAATCGACTCTGGGTTATGGCGCAGATATCAGTTGGGGCGTATGGACACAACGGGGCTGGAATTGGCCCAATTTGGTGACCTATTTTGAAAGTCACGACGAGCAACGATTCGCTCACGAAATCCAAGCTTACGGCGCATCGGAGGGTGATTATAACGTTCAAGAATTCGAAACAGCGATGCATCGGATTGCCCTAGCAAATGCCTTTCTCTTGACGACCCCTGGTCCCAAAATGCTCTGGCAACAAGGGGAATTGGGCTACGACCTCAATATTTTCGATTGCGGGAACGGTTATTTTGAGGAATC
>JBMSHA010000199.1:0-3833 GCA_049416245.1 Flavobacteriales bacterium
GCAGCAAACATCACGGAAAGCCGCGAGGTCATCAGTGAAGACGGTTGTGGTAACTACGAACACCTCGTTACCTTGACGGCAACGGATGCATGTGGCAACAGCACGGATCACAGCTTTACGATTGTAGTAAGCGATACGACGGCTCCATCCATTGACGATTCGGAGGGCGTCGAGAACGGCGGAATTGTAGCCGTATGCGCAGACGACATCTGGGGCACCGTGACCATCCCGGCAGCGTTGACGTTGGCTGCGAGCGATAATTGCGCAGGCGATGTGGATGTGACGATGACGGAAACGTATGTCGGTGATTATGCGCCGACCGATGAAGTCACCGCCTTCTGCATGCCGAGTACACCAGCGACGACGGAGGACGGATTGACTTGTGACAACTTTACGGCACATGCAGCACGTCTCTTCAACTTCCCAGGGGATGAGTTCTACACTTTGGCGGGCGGTCTGATGACCAATTACGTCGATGGTACGGCGCACATCACCATGGAAGTTGTTTCCATGGACAATCCAAACGCGGGTTGGACCTTCGAAATCGATTTGAATGAAGGGCTGAACTGGCAGGATTGGATTGACCAAGACGGGCCTCAGAGCTACAAGTCGGATTGCGGCTTGGGTGATCACACCGAGTGGATGTACCACATTTTGCAGAACAGCAGTACGGCATCAGGTTGGGGTGATTACGCCGGGTCTGAATTGGCCTTGTCGCATCAGCCATCGAATGGATTCTTCGGATTCCAAGTCGGTGAAGGAGCGAACAACAAGAACGCCAACCACGGCTACAGCGGCTGGTTCTACTACATCGGTACATTCGAAGGTGCGGACGTTATGGGAACCGGTGATGTCTTCGCAGACATCGACTGCAGCCTGCCTTGGAGTATCGAGCGTGAGTATACCTTGACGGATTGCAGCGGCAACAGCACGACCTTCTCGTACACGGTTGACGTGAACGGCATGACGTGCGATCCCATCGATCCTACGTTGGATGGCAACGATGACAGCAATAGCGGCTCCGGTGATGACTCCAACAGCAATGACAACATCGGTGAGGATGACGGTTCGAGTAACGGACACAACGTCAAATTGCTCGGTTTGACACCAAACCCAGCAAACGACATTGCGTTGCTCACCTTCGCTTCCACAACAGATGAAGTAGTGACCGTGCATGTCTACAACGGTTCGGGAATGCTCTTGATGACTTTGTGGCAAGGCCAAATTTATGCCGACGTCCCAATGACCATTGAAGTTCCTGCGAACACCCTGCAGACGGGATTGTATCAAATCCAAATCTTGTCTGCGAATGGAAGTACGGTGACCACCAAGCTTATGGTTGGAAACTAATTTCTAGCGAGACTTCGGGTACTGCGATTCACAATGGAAAGCCTCCCCAGCGATGGGGGGGCTTTTTTCATTTCTTCGCACGGCTTTCTCGCGTTCCCGTCAGACCTTTGCGCAAATTCCAGCACATGGTCAAGCAACGCACACCCAAAGACACCTATGCCACCAGCGCCCGGATCGTCATGCCCAACGATACCAATACCTTGGGCAATTTGATGGGAGGTAACCTCCTCAATTGGATGGACATTTCGGCAGCGATCAGTGCCCACCGTTGCAGCCGACGCATTTGCGTCACCGCCGCCGTGAACAATGTTTCTTTCAAGAGACCCATCAAACTCGGCGATATCGTGACCATTCACGCCGAGGTGACCCGCACCTTCAACAGTTCGATGGAAGTCTTCATGCGCGTTCACGTCGAGGATCATGTGACTGGAGAGCAGCAACTTTGCAACGAGGCCATGTACACGTTTGTGGCGGTGGACCAGCTGGGAGCGCCCATCGCAGTACCCGAGATTGTACCTGAAACGGCCGAAGAACGCGAACGCTTCGATGGCGCGTTGCGCCGACGGCAGTTGCGCTTGGTTTTGGCGGGGAAGATGAAGCCTTCAGACGCGACGGAATTGAAAGCCTTATTTGACTGAGGCGTTTCGGTAGACGCGTGCTGTCGTCTCCATACACGGAGGGGTATGTCGGCAGCGGTTTCCCAATTTTGAACACGGCCGGCCACCGAGGATTTCATCCGGGGTGTGCATGATTGACCCCGCGGCGGGAAGCCAAGGCGACATGCCGAGGTTCGGTCGTGTGCAACCCCAAAACGATGTCACCGGTGTTCCCAAGGCTGCTGCGAGGTGCATCATGCCTGTGTCACCCGCATAGACATGTTGTGCCCCGCGGATGATGGCTGCAGATTCTTCGATGCTCGTTTTTCCCACCCAAGAAATCGCACCGGATGCCGCCAAAGCGTCACCGCGCGAAGCATCCTCTTTTCCGCCAATGAGGATGACGGGAAGGGATGCTTGTTCTAGGATAGTGTGTACCAATGCATCCGTGAGTTGCTTTCCAGCGTGCGTTGCGCCCAAGGCCAACACCACATATGCAGGGGGTAAATCTCCCGGCAATCGGGCATCAGAAAACAAAGCGGGCCAACTCTTCGGAACAGCAGCGCCAAACGCCCCGGAGAAGCTCTCGATGTAGCGATTGACCACATGCACGATGGCTTCGCTTCGCCACCCGCGGACCAGAAGCCATTTTGCCCAGTTCTGTTTGTCAACCGTGAATGAAATGAGGCCCAATGTGCGTTTGATGGCTCGCGACCTGACATTATTGTGCAAGTCAACCACGTAATCGAATTCCTGTTTTTTCAGCTCATCTTGAATCTCTGCAGTCGATTCCTGAATGGTATGGATGCGGTCCACGAGCGATCCAAATCCACGGACTACAGGAGCCATATTGGCTTTTGTTACGTAATGAATCTCACACGGACCGTGCACGGCAGCTCTCAAGCTCGCCAAAGCGGGGGCGGTGAGCACGATGTCGCCAATCGAAGAGAAGCGGATGACCAGGATGCGTGTGGGGCGCTCGGACATGGTGCAAAGCTACCGATGCACAACAAAGATTTAACAATGCGAATCGAATGCTGATATAATTTCGTTGCATGATGATGGCATGGATTCCGTTTTTCACCTTGCTGGCCATGGCGCCGGTTGAAGAAAACCCTTTAAAAATGACGTTGCACGAGATGAGCATGAAGGCGCAGGCCTTGCCCAACGAATTGGACGCCGAACGCTTGGAAGAATTGGATGCCATGGCCGAATGGATAGCGGGGCAGCCAACGGGGACGGCCACAGAAATGACCTTCATCTGCACCCACAACAGCCGCCGCAGTCACATGGGGCAAATTTGGGCCCAAGCGGCAGCATGGCATTTTGGATTGAACGACGTGCGCACATTCAGTGGCGGCACGGAGGCCACCGCGTTCAACCCGCGAGCGGTGCGCGCCCTCAAGGAATTGGGAGTGGCCATCGAAGTCGCCAAAGACGGTGAGAATCCGTTGTACACCATCCAACTGCAAGACGAGCGCGCGCCATTTGAGGCGTTCAGCAAGAAGTACACCGACGAAGCCAATCCTCAAAAGGACTTTGCGGCAGTCATGGTGTGCAGTTCGGCGGACCAAGGTTGCCCCTTGGTGTACGGCGCATCCGCTCGTTTTTCAATCCCTTATATCGATCCGAAAGTAAGCGACGGGACCGAGGCCGAAGCGGCTACCTACAGAGCACGGGCGATGCAAATCGGGTCAGAGATGTTCTATGTCATGGCCCGAGCCGCCGAGTTGCGCGCTCAATAGACGGGCTGCGAACTTGCCGTGCGTACTTTTGTTGCTACACTGAAGCCACGCGCATGGAAAGTTTGACCTGGACCCCTGTTAAAGATTACGAGGAAATCACCTTTGCGGTGTGCAACGGCGTTGCGCGCATTGCGTTCAATCG
>JBMSHA010000200.1:0-3833 GCA_049416245.1 Flavobacteriales bacterium
GCGACCCGAATTATTACCGTTGGACGCAATGGATTTTTGCTGAATTATTCGAATCTTGGTATGACCGAATGGCAGACCGCGCTCGGCCCATCGCGGAACTGCTCGCGGAGTTGGAATCCCAGGGGTTAGCTGGAGTAGATGCCGCCTGCGATGCCAAGTGGTGGGAACAATTGCCTAATAATGCCACCTATCCGTGGGATGCAAATTTCAACGGCGAATTGACCGCAGACCAATGGCGATCATGCGACGATTTGGCTCAATCGAACATCCTGATGCAATTCCGCCTGGCGTATTTGGCGGATAGTGAAGTCAACTGGTGTCCGGAATTGGGGACGGTTTTGGCCAATGACGAAGTGAAAGACGGATTGAGTGAACGCGGAGGACATCCCGTCGTACGCAAGCGCATGCGCCAGTGGATCATGCGCATTTCTGCCTATTCACAAAGGCTGCTGGACGACCTCGAAACCTTGCAATGGACGGACAGCATCAAAGAGGCTCAGCGCAATTGGATTGGACGGAGCGAAGGTGCATCGGTGAAGTTCGGAGTAGCAAAGCATCCGGAGTTGTCCATCGAGGTATTCACCACCCGTCCCGACACCCTGTATGGAGTGAGCTTCATGGTACTTGCGCCGGAGCATGCGCTGGTGGATACGCTGACAACCCCCGAATGTGAGGCCGCTGTTCGCTCCTATCAACAGGCTGCGGCCTCCAAATCCGAGCGCGAGCGCCAAGGAGCTGGAGATCACGAAGTGAGCGGCTGCTTCACGGGCGGGCATGCCGTGCATCCTTTGACGGGTGAGGAAATCCCGGTTTGGATTGCAGATTACGTATTGGCCGGTTACGGCACGGGCGCCATCATGGCCGTTCCAGCTGGAGACGAGCGCGATTGGAAATTTGCCAAAGCGTTTAACCTGCCCATCCCGGCCATTTTCGAAGGCATCGATACCGAGAAAGCCGTTTACACCGAGAAGTCAGCCATTCTGTGCGATAGCGGTAATTTGAGTGGATTGAATCCCGTTGAAGCCATCCCGGAAGCCATCAAGATGCTCGAAGCAAAAGCGGTGGGAACTGGCCAAATCAATTACCGTCTGCGTGATGCCGTGTTCAGCCGACAGCGCTACTGGGGAGAGCCCTTCCCAATTTATTACGAGAACGACATCCCTAAATTGATTGGGGATGAGCAAGTCACCTTGCCACCGGTTGACGCTTACCTGCCCACGAAGGACGGAGACCCGCCGTTGGCGCGGGCACGAAAAGAGGATTGGAATGTCACACGGGGCGACCGCATGGAGTACAACACCATGCCGGGCTGGGCTGGATCCAGCTGGTATTTCTTGCGCTACATGGATCCGGGAAATACCGAAACCTTTTGCAGCCGCGAGAAATCCGATTATTGGGGACAAGTCGACCTGTACGTAGGCGGAGCAGAGCACACCACCGGACACCTCTTGTACTCGCGATTCTGGACGAAGTTTTTGTTTGACCGGGGCTGGATTGGCTTCAATGAGCCGTTCAAGCAAATGATCAATCAGGGGATGATCCTGGGGCGTTCCAACTTTGTGTATCGCGTGCAAGGAACGGATGAATTTGTGACGTACGAGAAGCGAAAAGATTTCGCAACACAGCGGCTTCACGTCGACATCAACTTGGTCCAAGCCGATAAACTGGATTTGGATGCGTTCCGCGCTTGGCGTCCTGAATATGCGCAGGCGACTTTCATCTTGAACGATGCGGGTGAATACGTGTGCGGTCATGAGGTAGAAAAAATGTCCAAATCCAAATTCAACGTGCAGACGCCCGATGAATTGGTGGAACGCTACGGAGCCGACACCCTCCGATGCTATGAAATGTTCTTGGGACCACTCACCCAACACAAACCTTGGGACACCCAAGGAATCAGCGGAGTTCACAATTTCCTCCGGAAGCTGCATCGGCTGTTTATAGGAAAGTCTGACGGGGCCGCTCCGGACGCAGCTCAACGCAGCCTGCACAAAACCATCAAGAAGGTAAGCGATGACTTGGAGCGGCATGCGTTTAACACGGTCATCAGCGCTTTGATGATCGGGGTGAACGAATTGTTGGACGCGAAAGGACATCAACCCCAGCTGTTGCGACCATTGGCCATTTTGGTGAGCCCGGTAGCGCCTCACTTGGCGGAGGAATTGTGGCAGCTCGTCGGTGGTGCCGATTCGGTCTTGGACCAACCTTGGCCGGAAGCCGATGTCAAATGGTTGACCTCGGACGAAATCACCTACCCCATTTCTTTCAATGGCAAGGTCCGTTTCCAGTTGGCGGTTGACGCTTCCATGGCGCCAGAAGACGTTGAAACCCTGGTTTTGGCTCATGAAAAGACGAAGGCACAATTAGGTGAAAAATCCATTCGAAAAGTGATCGTTGTGCCTGGGCGCATTGTCAATATTGTGATGGGCTGAACATGCTGGTTTGATGATTTTAATGATTCATCTGTTTTTTCACGGCCTTTATCTTGATTATTTGTCGAAAAATCAAGACCTTGTTAAGTCAAACCGCCTCGTTTGATTAACCAGATTTTTGCATGACCAAGCGCCCACCTAGCTTCAGAGTCGCCCTTTTAGGGGTTTGTGCTTTCTATCTTGCCTTGGGGATTGGTCAAGCGCAAACAGATGTGTCGGGGTGCATGCAAGAGTACGCTTGCAATTTCAATCCAGAAGCCACAGAGGACGACGGTTCTTGCGAGTATCTCTCGTGCATAGGATGTATGAATGAGTTCGCATGCAATTATGACCCGTTGGCGATTTATCCCTTGAACAATTGCGAATTCCTGTCTTGTGCCGGATGTACGAGTGAGTTGGCGTGCAATTATGATCCCGAAGCCCTTGTTCCAAATGAGGCGGCGTGTGACTTTGAAAGCTGTGTAGGCTGTACAGATTTTACGGCATGTACTTTTGATCCAGAAGCCACTTTGACCGACCTGAACCTCTGTGAATACCCAGAACCGGATTTCGATTGTGCTGGCAATCAGATTGGATGCGGGGGTTGCGAACCGGAATTCATTACGGATTTACCTGAATTAAGTTTTGAATGCGCAGAAGACTTGCCTCTCGAGATTACCAATGTCCCTGTAGCCGTGAACAACTGCTCGGGAGATTCGCTCGAAGTGAAAAGTTTTGTAGTGGATTTGACGGAAGATTATGTGGTCAATTTAGGCACGACAGCTGATGGAATCGGGCCCGATGGCGCGATACGCATTTTTGGCTTAGCAGCCTTAGGATTGGCAAACTCAGATTACTTTATTGAGAGTTTTCCGTTGATTGTATCGCGCTACAACAACGGCGTGATCATCGTCAATGGACAAGTTCAAAACGTGCAGAATGCCAACCTCAAATGGAACCTACAATTGGTATTGGAAGACGCCACTGGTGCAGAAGATTGGTTGAATCAAAGTCCAGATCACGGCATGATTGCGGCGTACGGATGCACCATCGATACGGCATCGACGACCACATATAGATTGGCCTCTGAACATTCATTCCTCATCGGTGCTGGTGGGTATGAGGGATCATATCTGCAACTATCCCATATGCCAGTCAATGAGAATAAACGATTCCAATTTGGCGAAGGAGGAAACTCAGTCAACTGCAATTACGGGCTTGGCGGCTGGTTTGCTTGGAGCGGAAGCGTATTGGGCGAATCTGTATACGGAATGACCGGAGATTTGATCATCGATCTGGGTGAAGACGCAGTTAGCACCGTGAGTTGCGGAAATGAAAGCACCGCGCACATTCATCATGCGTTGAATGAGTCGTGCGGTTCCTACACACAAGCCATTCAAATGTTTGTCAGGAACGATACCG
>JBMSHA010000201.1:0-3826 GCA_049416245.1 Flavobacteriales bacterium
TTGCGAAAGACAGAGCTTGGTTTCGGAGCGGTCGTTTTCTCAACTACCTGGGCAGACGGCATCGTTGGCTCAACGCCATCGCCAAAGGATTCAAGGTTGGTTCCCTGAAGATGATTTGTTGGTGATTGATGGCGATCACCTTCAGCTCAAAACCATCGCACAACCGCTGTGGGATGCGGAATGGGGGGGCTCAGGAATCCAAGCTAGCCTCGAGGCGCAAGCGCAGCAATACGAGCAGCGGTGGGGGGCGACTCCTTTGCAGCCTCGTGCCAACAACCTATTTGTGATTGACCAGGATTCACAGCGCATCCGGGCCGATCGATGGAACGGAGATCCGACAACCTTGGCTTCAAACCAACACAGTCCCAATGCAGCATTGCGGCCCTTGTACCAGGAATATTTGCTCGAAAGCGCAGGATTTGTGGGTGGCCCTTCAGAGGTGGCTTATTGGCTGATGCTCGGCTCCGCATTTCAACGTCATGGCATTGCCCACCCCACATTGCTCTTGCGCGATGGTGCATTTGTGTTTGATGCGGTGGCCTCGGATGCTGCGAAGCAATTGGGCTGGCTACCCGGGGCATCACCAATGACAGGAGATGCCGCTGTGAGTGCCTTGGCGGAATGCGCATTGAATGCCTTAGGGCAACCTGAAATGGAATTTAAAGCGTGGTCCGAAGCCTTAGTCGCGTACGCAGAAGGAATCCCTGGCGATGCTGTGCCCACCACGCGCGCTGCTCTTGCTCGAATGGAAAAAGAATTGGCTCAAGTGCGTAAAAAGTGGAGGAAAGTTTGGAAGCAAGCGCATGTTGCGGAGTGCGAGCGGGTAGCTTCAGCCTTTGATGAATGGATTTGTCCAAATGGCCAACCTCAAGAGCGGGTAATCAGCGCACTCGTTCTTGCCAAAGCAGCCGGGGGGTGGGATCATTTCAAGGCACTTTGGTTTAAGTCGCTCCTCACAGCAGATGAGTCGGCATTTTTGGTCTATCAATCGGAGGGCTAGGAATTGCGCAACTCGTTCGGTCAAAGTAATTTCACGCCATGATCGAAACGTCACAACCAGCAGGGCGTCCCGGCGCGCCGAAAAAAGTGCAACTCCAAGCCGCTAAAGACGCGCAAGGGTTAACCGCTTCCCCTCAGTTGCCTGCGGAAATCAAGAATTACCTGATCGACATCGATGGAACGGTAACAGAGGATGTGCCGAACGAAGAACCGGAACGGATGGCAACGTGTGAGCCCTTTCCTGATGCGCTTGAGACCCTCAATAAATGGTACGAGGAAGGCCACATCATTACGTTTTTCACGTCCCGAACGGAGGAGCACCGAGTGGTGACTGAGGCCTGGTTGGACAAGCACGGCTTCCTCTATCATGGATTGTTGATGGGCAAGCCTCGCGGTGGCAATTACCATTGGATCGATAACCACATTGTGCGGGCAACGCGTTACCAAGGGACGTTCAGTGATCTGGTCCGCGAAAAGGCCGAAATTGAAGTTTTTAAAAAGGGCTAGTCCGCTGGTTTCGAAGGAATTCAGCGGTCAAGATAGCGCTGTAAAATGATGGCAGCGGCCACATGATCCAGTGCACCTTTTGCGGAGCGCTTCGACTTCCTCATGCCTCCTGATATGGATGCTTGCAGGGCTTCCTCACTGGTGTTGGTTTCATCTACGGTCACCACTTCAAGTTCAGGCCAGCGCTTCTTGAGCTGGTCACGAAACTGCAGGATGGGCTCCGTGCTGTGCGTAAATCCTTTTCCAAGTTCCACACCCCAGGCATTGGGCAAGCCCATGACAAACCCCTGGCATGGAGATGCGTTGACCAATCGCTTCAACTCCGCCATCAACTCACGGGTGGATACCGTGGCATGTGGAAAGGCCAGCTTAGCGTTATCGTCCGTGACGGCAAGGCCGGTCCGTACGCCTCCATAGTCGATTCCTATCCATCGTGGCATACCGCAAGTTACATCGCAGTCGCCGTGCAGCCTATCTTCGCATCATGGGACGCGTGCGAAAGATTTTGTTCATCCAAACCGCCTTCATCGGAGATGCGATTTTAGCATCGTCCATGTGGGAGAGCTGGCATGCGCAGCATCCGGAAGATGAGCTGCACGTATGTGTGCGAGCGGGCAATGAATCGCTGTTCCGCGATCATCCTTTTTTGGCGAAGGTGCATGTGTGGCAAAAGCGCGGTGGTAGCATGTTGAGATACAGCAAATTGGTCTCTTTGGGATTGCAATTGCGAAAGATGCGTTTTGATGTGGTCATTACGCCGCATCGCCATGCGTCCTCCGGAATTTTGGCCCGCTTGACTGCTGCGCCTCACAGAGCGGCGTTTGATCAACATCCGTTGAGGGCCTGGTTCACCCATGGGACACCTCATCGGTTCGAAGCCGGATTGCATGAGACGCAGCGGAATCATGCGTTGCTTGAACCTTGGTTAAATGGGGCGGAGCTGCGGCCGCCGAGGTTGTATCCCTCAACCCTTGGGAACCTTCCCCAGGAACCGTTTGGTGTCATGGCACCTGCCAGTCAATGGAGCACGAAACAGTGGCCAGAGGATAAGTGGGTAGAATTGTGCGACAGGCTCCGGGAAAATTCAGGAAGCATTGTGTTGCTTGGAGGGGCGTCTGATTTTGAATTGCTCAATCGGATTCAGCAACATTCCGTTCATCCAAAGTTGCTGGTATGCACCCATTTTTCATTGCTCGAGTCTGCTGCTGCCATGAAGCAGGCCCAGTGGGTGATTGCAAATGACAGCGGACCTCTGCACCTTGCCAGTGCTGTGGACGCTGCCACCGTGGCCATATTCTGTTCTACCACGCCAGATTTTGGTTTCGGTCCCATGTCCACAAAAAATGCTGTAATCGAGAGCACCGTCGAGCTTCCATGCAGACCTTGCGGGTTGCATGGTCATCGCTCGTGCCCCGAGGGACACTACCAATGTGGAATCGATATTCAGGTAGATCAAGTGCTGAAGGCCTTGAGCAGGTGGTCGTCTACCATCTGAATTCTGATTCAGATCTTTTATCGTTCAAGACAAAAAAAACACCGGCATTGCCAGTGTTTTCAGAGCTTTAGAGGATAAGTCGAATCAATCGTTGCACTCGTTTCCTGCGCAAAAAACGCGCTCATCACCTGTTCCTTCTAAACGAATCCAAATATCTGTTTCTCCGTCCATGTTTTCAACCACATTACGACGCATGGTTCCATCCGGCAGGATGACAGCGAATCGAATGGATTGGAGTTCGCCTTCAACCCAATTGACCAGGTCATATCGGAAACCAATCCCAACGGCACTCATTTCTTTTTGCCATTGAGCCAATTCTGTCCGTGAAGTTGCTTGATTGACGTGGATATTCAGGAAATTCGATTGAATATTTTCTGATTGTCCAAATCCGGTGAAAGCTGTGCTGAGGGCCAACACAATCAGTCCCATGGTGTTCAGTGCTGTTTTCATGTGTCCAATTTAGTGTGTTTTTCGTGAAAAAAATCACGTGAATCGTTCATTTGATGTGGAAAAATAGTGACTCTTTCTTCAGGCCTCAAGTGCTGATTTCGTAGGATGTTGAGGCATCTTTGGGGTATAAACCGAGATTATGCATTTTATCGTTTCCAGCAGCCAACTTTTACGTCATCTCTCCTCATTGAGCGGGGTGTTGAATAGCAGCAATACGCTCCCGATCCTCGATAACTTTTTGTTCGAGTTGGGACCGGGTGAGGCGGTGATTTCCGCCAGTGATTTGGAAACGACGATGACGACCAAATTGGAGGTCAAAACGACGGATACGGGGGCGATTGCGGTTCCGGCGAAAATGCTCTTGGATATCCTCAA
>JBMSHA010000202.1:0-3790 GCA_049416245.1 Flavobacteriales bacterium
CGCATGCGGGCTTGGTAACGGTCGTTCAGTCCGATGCCATTGAGGATATCTTCCCGCGCCTTCTCAATGCGCGCCTGACGGGTCTCACTTCGTTTGGGTTGTCCGAAATGCATTAGGTATGCTCGCCGCCGCCCGGGTGTGAGACTTTCAAATGCTTCGGACAGCGAGGCATCCAGGGACAGTGCTCGCTGAAATTCTTCTGGGATGTCGTATTCCTCTGCTGTTTTGAATTCCACCTTTTTCCCTGCGGCTTCCAAGGCAATGGCTTCTGCTAAGAATCGCCTCAACACATCAGCCGCCGCCTCGACTGACGCGCCATCGGTAAAGCGCATTTGCCGAGTGGATTGACTGTTGCTTCCGGGCGACTCCAGCACCCCCTTCGGATCAGCAAGCAACACACCTTTGAAGAAACTGATCAGGCAGTGCCCTTTGAATGCTCCGAGCAGGGCGATGTTTTTGCCCTTTTCATTGACGTAGCACGGCACCCCCCATTTCCGCACCTCAGTGAGCCCCGATTCAAGGGCAATCGCGCGCAATTTCCCCAACGCCTCAGGCCACAAATGAACACGGCATTCAGGTGTACCTCCGAGCGCACAGCGGCCGCAGCCGTTTAAGAAATAGTCTGAAACTTCCAGGTTGGGCTGGGACATAGGCAGTACAAGATTTGCAACGACAAACACCAATGTACTTCAATTTGAACAGACGGGAAGTCCTGTATGTAACTTGTGCGCATGAAGCATGTTGTGACGTTTTTATTGGTGCTGTGCGCATGGAGTGCGCAAGGTCAATTCGAGGTGGGTCAAACCGATTGGCTGCTCATCGACGCCAGTCGAAATGATCGGGAAATCCCTTGCGTCGTTTGGTATCCCGCTCAAGTTGATGGTGTAACACCTGCTGAGGGTGGCTTTCCGACATTCGTCATGGCACACGGGTTCGTGATGTCGCCGCTCGATTACGAAGGCCTGGCAGCGGCATTGGTTTCGGAGGGATATGTATTCGCGTCCCTCGGTACAGAACAAGGTTTTGCCCCAAGTCACGCGGACTATGGTTTGGATCTTGCTTTTGTTGCGGACCAAGTTGCCGCGGCTGAAATCTCGGGTGTGTTGAGCGCGTCTTCCAATGGCCGGGTGGCGATCGGTGGGCACAGCATGGGGGGCGGTGCGGCTTGGTTGGCCGCGGCCGAACAACCCGCAATCGACGCGGTCGTGGTGTTTGCTCCGGCCGAAACCAATCCCTCTGCGATTGCCGCAGGCGAGGAAATCACCGTGCCGGTGTTGGTGGTGTCCGGTGCTGACGATGCAGTAACCCCTCCTACAACCCAACACGAACCGATTTACGCATCCGCGGTAAACGCTCCATGTCGGGCGTTTGTTTCCATTGCCGGTGGAGGTCACTGTGGCTTTGCCGATCCCGGGACATTATGTGATTTCGGGGAATTGGGCTTTTCGGGATTGTCGCATGCCGAGCAGTTGGCGTTGAGTTTGGATGTCGTTTTGCCTTGGTTGGCTCATTTTGTGGAAGACAACCCGGGAGGTTTGGCGGCGTTGGAGGAGGCTTGTGAGGTTGAACCTGAGTTGGAGCTTTCTTTAAGTTGTGCGCTCGATGTTGCGGCAGACGCGGAAGCAAAGTTGGAGTGGAGCGTATTTCCAAACCCGAATCAAGGATCATCAGTGCTACGGAACGCGTCGTCCGCAGCCTGTTGGTTTACCGTTTGGAACAGCTTGGGCCAATCCATTCAAAACGAACAACAGGTGTTGCCGGGATGCGAATACGCGATGCAGCTCGACCCCGGAACTTACATCATTCGCGTGCGGAACGGGAAAGGGGATGTACAATCGGCCCGGCTGTTGGTCTTTTAACCCATCATGTGACCAGGTCAACTTCCAGCGAAGGGCGTTCCAAACACCCCCACCGCCAACTCTGCCCATACGAGCAGAAACAGCAACACCACCAACCCAACACCGATCAGGCGATTGCGTCGGTTTTGGAACTTTTGCAGCACCCATTGGATGCCGCTGCCAACAGCCAGTAGCATTACCCCCATGATGAGGTAGTCCAATCCGGACCACTGCACCTCATCGGTGAAAAGCGAAGCGACGAAAGGAACGAGCAGCAAACTCAGTGCTGCCAATGGAATGGGCAGGGATTTCATGCGATATCAAGTTTGCAGGTCAAACGCTTTATCGTTGTGAATGTTGCACGGAACGTTCGAACATGTGTTGGACCAGCCCACTCTTATAGTTGGTGGATTTGATGCGAGTAAATAGCTGTGGAACCAGGCCTTGGTGAAAGAGTTCCACACCCTCCTTGAGCAGGGTGGGCACCACGGATAGGATGATGCGATCGATGCAATTGGCCGCGAGGAGGTGTTTGGCGGTTTCGGCCCCACCGTCGCAGTAGATGTTTCCGGAACCACTCGCGCGAAGTGTTTTTATCAGCGTATTGACGTCGCCGCTATGGAAATGGAGATTTTCATGATGCGAGGTCCGGGGGGTTCGAGTGAGGACGTACACCGGTTTATCCGGATGATAGGGATATCCCATGTTGAGGACGGTTTCGTACGTTTTGCGTCCTACAACGATGGCCCCTACAGACGCTAAAAACGCGTGGTAGCCATAGTCCTCGCCGGCTATTTGAACCGAGTCCAGAAACGACAAATCACCACCTTTACCCGCAATAAACCCGTCTTTTGACATGGCGATGTACAGGATGGTTTGGGTTGTGGATGCAATCATCGGGGTCTAGGGCTGAGCTTTGGTTAATAAAACATTGAATTCAAGCGCCCGTTCTACCCAGAAGTCCAAGTCTTCATCGGAGTCAAAACCAACAGCATCTACGAACAAAAACCCCCGCATCACACGCCCTGTAAAATCCATGGGGCGGCTGCTTTTTTCCTCGAGCAGGGTTTCATATTGAAGTTTGCCGACGCGCACCATCAATCGGTCGGATAAGGTGTTTTTGTCGCGATCCAATCCGACACACATGGCTTCATTGACCATGAAAATTAACCCCCCCATCATGGGCTTTTCGACGATCTTGTGGTGACGAAGCCTTCGCCGAATACGATCGGCTTGAAATGCGGAATAAGCCATGGTCAATTCAATTCTACAAGAAAGTGAGCATCAGCTGATGTCGTGATTATAAAAACGCAGGGCCTCATGATGTAAACATAAAAAAGCCGCTACACGGTTGTGGTCCCACACGACGATTTTCTTGTCCCCGCACCCAGCCGCAGCCATGGTGGGGCCGAGGTTTTTTTCAGGAAACCCCACTCTTGCTCAATGGCGCTTAGAACGAGTCAAATATTTCGGCGCGTTGTTCGGTGTAAGCTGGGCGCAACACTTCGATCAATCGCAGGTCAGATGATCCCGCGTTAAATATTCGGACCTTGGTGTTCGCGGGAACAATGAAGCCCTCATCTTTTTCGAACACATGCGTTTTTTCCGCAAACTGCAGACCCAGCGTGCCCCCAATCACAATCCCGCGAAGCTCGAATTGCAAGCGAACAATTGGTTCGGTCCAACCGACTGGAGCAAACATTTGGTTCAACCCCAACTCATCACTTATGGTGTAGTCCAGGATGTAGCGCGAAACGTTGTCCGTGATTTGGATTGTCTTCGGCGCAATCCGCAAGCTATCGTCGGAAGCAGTATTAGATTGAGGTGTGGCCTCAAGGAAGCAGCTGAAAACCAAAACAAAGACAGCAAGGGCTCGAGCAAACATGGGGCAAAAAAAAGCGATTACACCGTGAAGATATAACCGCCTTTCCTTTTGTTTAGCTCCCCCTATT
>JBMSHA010000203.1:0-3744 GCA_049416245.1 Flavobacteriales bacterium
ATTTTTCGACGGGTCGGGTATATGATCAAATTCGTCAGTCGATAGCTTACTCAGGTAAGAATGTCAAAATCTGTGCTTCACATGCCGGTTTGACCTTGGGAGAAGACGGGGCAACACATCAAATTCTTGAGGATATTGGCATGATGGCGATGTTGCCGCACATGACTGTAATCTGTACCCCGGATTTTGAACAAACGAAACAGGCTACTCAAGCCATAGCGAATTATGAAGGACCCGTTTATCTCCGGTTCGGTCGACCGAAGGTTCCTGTATTCATGAAGGCTGGAGCGCCCTTTGAAATCGGTAAGGCACAGGTCTTGACCGAAGGAAATGACGTTACTATTGTCGCTACAGGACACTTGGTTTGGGAGGCTTTGATGGCGAGTCAGCGATTGGAAAGCAGAGGGATTCGAGCCGAAGTAATTAATATCCATACCATCAAGCCATTGGACGGAAAGACCATTTTAGACTCCATCAAGCGGACTGGATGTGTTGTCGTTGCGGAAGAGCACCAACGGTTGGGTGGATTGGGTGCCATGGTTGCCCAGTTATTGGCCTCGCATGCACCTGCTCCTATGCTGCAAGTGGCTGTGGAAGATTCTTTTGGGGAAAGTGGCACGCCCGCTCAACTCATGGATAAGTATGGCCTGAACGCTCAGGCTATTGAGGCACGCGTAGAAGAAGTGATGCGATTGGCGTCACCTGTGGTTTAGAGTGAGCTCAAAATTCCTTCGACCATGGTTTGTGGTAGTTCTGCTAACTCTCGGTATAAGGCGGCCTTCATCTCGTCGGACACGGGCGTGTTGGGCAATCGCACCAAATGTTCCATGCGTTGAAAGTGATTCAACATGGCTTTGATGCCCGTTGGGACGCCTTCCGTCTCCAAAATGCGCAGTAGTGGAGCCAAGGCGTGATGCATGATTCGCGCGTCTTGGAAGTTGCCGAATTCCATTTGGTCCATCATCTTGCTGCACTCGGAAGGGAAAGCGTTTGCAATGGTGGAAATGATGCCTTCAGCGCCTAATGCCATCAGGGGAAGAGCCATCACATCTCGTCCGCTTAAAACGAAAAAATTCTTGGGTTTCTTTCGAATCAATGCGCCGTGCAAAGCGACATCACCTGTCGATTCCACCACCCCAACGATATTGGGTTCATGGGCCAAAGTAAGTAACGCTTCCACGGTATGTGGGCCGAGGATTCCACTTTTGTGTTCGATGATAATGGGCAGCGGTGAAGCTTGCGCAACCGAACGATAGTGTCCGATGAAGCCCGAAGGCGACGAGGCCAATGGGGCAGGCTCATCACAATAGATGGCCTCCAAGTCACGTCGATTGAATCCCGAAATGCGTTGAACGCTCGCCCGTGTCGCTCCACCCGGTATTCCTCCTATCAGCGGCTTGGTTTTGCCGTTGATTTCGGAAACGAAATCCAAAACCCGGTTCTGTTCTTCGAGGCTTAGCAGAGCAGCTTCAGATGCGCTGCCGTTTATGACCATGAAATTTACGCGTGAAGAACATATATGCCGGACGAGTCGCTCCAATGCCGGAAAATCGATTTCCCCGGACCTGTTGAAAGGTGTGACCAAGTTCACGCCCAATCCATTCAGATTCAACATTCGATTCATGTCAGGGGAGAGTCAGATAGGAATTCAATGATGCGATGATTTCTCTGTTTCCAGCTGTCTCCTTTTTGAGCAGGCAGGAGAATATCAAAATCATCCGGTCGAGCTTCGGAATGGTTTGCCACCTTCATTTTGGCATGTGAAAGTGCAACAAAATAATCCAAGGCAACATGTGTGTCCGGATCGAGGTGAATCAAGATGTCGTATTGCTTTTCTGTGATGGCTTGAACATTTTTTACAGGCTTTCCCTGCCAATTCAAGTCGGATTTGCAAAAGAAATCTGATTCCAATTTACGCATGTGCCAATTGGGAACAGACTTTTCTTCAACATCGACGTAAGCCAAGCGCATGATATGTTTGATGTCGAATTCCTTCTTGAGGTAATTCGCGATGTCTTTGACCAATTTGAATCTAGCTTCATTGGTTTCAGTATAAACCAGTAAAACTTGATTGGCTCCTCGTAAGTTTACCCCCTTTTTCTCCCGGTCATGACCCCTCGTTTTTCGCAACATATAATGCGAGATTCTTTCTTGGAGTGACGTGGGAAGGAATTTCATTGGGTTCAGGTCAAAGCAAATTTAATGCGAAGTTTGGCACGACATTCGCATATTTGAGACAAATCAATTTCCCATTCCTATGAGAACGACCTTGTTGCCTTTGACACGCGTGTTGGCCTTCGCTGCTTTTTTCGTTTCGTGTGCTTCGAATCCTTTGGGACAAGCCGTGAAAGAACCTTTTTCTGGTTCTAAGTATGAATCCAATAAGCGCTACTATCGAGGGACAGGTAATGGTTCAAGCAAAATGGATGCAGTAGCGCAAAGTCAAGCAGAAATGCGTGCGCGTCAACAACTAGCCCAGCAAGTGCAAAGCTATTTTGAAGTGGTTACCGACGATTACCAACGCAATACAACTGGAGAGCATGTGGATGAAGCCATGACTCGGTTTGAAACCCTGGCTCGGGAAATCACAAGTACAAAGCTTGCAGATATGCGCATCATCGGTTCAGAAAAGTATGTGTCTGACGATGGAGCTTACACAGTGTATGTCGCCATTGAAATCAAAAAGAGCGCTATGTACCGCTATTTGAAGAAGCAAGCGAAACTTCAGAAGGACATCACAAATGAGGAGTTACAAGAAATCGAGAGGATGCTTGATCAGTTGATTGAAGAGGCGGAAGCAGAGGACTGACTTCCTCTCAATCAAATTTCAATATGGATTGAAATTCTTTGCGGAATTTGATCATTTTAGGCTGGATGACTGCTTTGCAATAGGGCGCTTCTCCATTGAGTTCGAAGTAGGCTTGGTGGTAGTCTTCCGCCGGGTAAAATGCGCTGGCCTCCGTAATTTCGGTAACGATAGGTCGATCGATTCCAAGTTGGTGAGTTGCCATCGCCGTTTGTGCAATCTCCATCTGCTCCATTCGGTGCCAGAATATTGCCGATCGGTATTGCGTTCCGGCATCGGCTCCTTGGCGATTGAGCGTGGTTGGATCGTGCGTGGCGAAAAAGACTTCCAACAGCGTTTCTAAAGTAACGATATCCGGATTGTAGGAGACTTGGACGACTTCAGCATGACCGGTTCGCCCGGTACAAACTTCGCGATAAGCGGGGTTTTTGATGTGACCGCCCATGTATCCTGATTCCGCTGATAATACGCCGTTCACGGATTCAAATACGGCTTCAACGCACCAAAAGCAACCTGCGCCGAGGGTGATGACTTCTGTGTTTTCCATGTTTGGAATTTGAGCTTTAGAGGATTGAGCGGCAGTGTTGATTGCAACCAAAAGGTTGAAGCAAAGGAGAAGCCTACCTGCTACCATACCCAACGCATGGCTACTGCCCGGAAACCGATTTCTGGTTGAGATGTTTTCCATAGGGCTTGGATATCCGTTGCTTGTATACCGCATTCGAAACCTCGTTGTCCGGTTCTTAACATGAAACCACCTGGGACACGATAAGTTTCATCACCCCACTTGCTTATGCCCAAATCGAAGCGAAGCAATGAAATGGGCTGGAAAATAGCACTTAGGCCCATCCTCGTTCCTGAATTACCTAGAAGTTCGGGGTTGTCAAAGGCTACCTCTCCCGCAAGGAGCAAAACATTGTTGAGTCTGATCCCAGAAC
>JBMSHA010000204.1:0-3749 GCA_049416245.1 Flavobacteriales bacterium
GATGAAGAAAGTCCCTTTTTCCAAGGCCCCACATTTGCGCGCATTTTGGACTACTTGAAGCACCACGCCCGAGACACCAAAATGTACCAACGAAACAACGGCTTACGCATGAGCATTGAGGGCATCACCAGCCCGTTGGCCGCCTTGCGTGTGTTAGAGGACATGGCGGGGCTGCGCGCGGAAGAGGCCGCACCCGATTATCAAGCACCTGAAGCTGCTTTTGATGGCCAGTAAACGCATCGATGAACTGGCTGTGATGGATTTCACCCATCCTTCCGCGTTTTTGGAAGGCCAAATCCTCCTTGTGGACAAACCCCTCGGCTGGACCTCATTCGATGTGGTGAATAAACTCCGGTACCACCTGCGCCGTGCACTTGGTATCAAAAAGATCAAAGTAGGTCACGCCGGGACCCTTGACCCACTGGCCACCGGTGTATTGGTCATTTGCACGGGACGTGCGACCAAGTCCATCGAATCCCTTCAATCTGACTCCAAAACGTACGAAGCCGGTATATGCCTTGGAGCCACGACACCTTGCTTGGACGCGGAACTCCCTGTGGACCATTGGACCGATGCGCAACACCTTACCCTTGATGCGATTCGCGAAGGAGCACAACAATGGACAGGCGATATCCAACAAATGCCGCCGTTGTACAGCGCAAAAAAAGTAGACGGCCAAAAAGCGTATGCGGTGGCCCGCAAAGGAGGTGAGATCAACCTCAAGCCTGCAGCAATCACCGTGAACACCTTCGAAATCAACTCTGCAGAGCCGAGCCTTTTCGAAGGCCACCCGGTTGTGCAAGTAACGGCCACCATCGACTGCACCAAAGGGACCTACATCCGAGCGCTCGCCCGTGATTTGGGCAAAACATTGAATGTTGGAGGGTACCTCACTTCCCTCAAACGCACCCGAAGTGGAACGTTTGAATTGGCCCGCTGTGCGCCATTGGAAGCCATTCTGGCAGCCATCGACGCCATGCCGGGAACCAACCTTGAGAAAGCGGTTGACCTTTGATTTCGAATTCCTTAGCTTTGCCGACCATTTCCATGCCATGAAATTATCCTCCTTCAAGTATAACATTTCGCCCGACCTCATTGCCAAGCACCCCCTCGACAACCGGGACGACAGCCGGTTGATGGTTGTGCACAAAGACTCCGGCAAGATCGAGCACAAAATGTTCAAGGACGTGCTGGATGAGTTCGATGAAGGCGATGTCTTCGTGGCAAACGATACGCGAGTATTCCCTGCTAAACTGTACGGCAACAAGGAAAAGACTGGGGCTGTCATCGAGGTTTTCTTGCTTCGGGAATTGAATCGCGAGAGCATCTTGTGGGATGTCTTGGTCGATCCCGCGCGTAAAATCCGAATCGGCAACAAGTTGTATTTCGGTGAGAACGATGAGCTCGTTGCCGAAGTCATTGACAACACCACGTCGCGTGGACGAACCTTGCGCTTTTTGTTCGATGGCTCCTATGAAGAGTTCATGGATGTCATTTTTCAGTTGGGCGAAACGCCCATCCCGAAATACCTGAAGCGAGAAGTAGAACCTGAAGACCGGGAACGATTCCAGACCATTTATGCCGATAAATTGGGCGCCGTTGCGGTTCCCACAGCCGGTTTGCACTTTTCCAAGCAGCTTATGAAGCGATTGGAAATCAAAGGCATTGACATGACCTACTTGACGCTCCACATCGGTTTGGGCACATTTCGACCTGTGGAAGTTGAGGACCTGACGAAACATAAAGTCGATTCTGAACAGCTGATCATCCCGGAAGATTGTGTTGCACGCGTCAACCGTGCGAAAGCGGAAGGAAAACGCGTTGTATCCGTTGGAGCGACAGCAATGCGCGCCATGGAAACATCCGTGAGCACCACGGATACCCTGAAGCCCTTCAGCGGTTGGACCAACAAATTCATCTTTCCGAAATACGACTTCAAGATTTCGGATGCCTTGATCACCAACTTCCACACGCCGCAGAGCACACTGCTCATGTTGAGCTCCGCATTTGCCGGATATGAATTGATTATGGACGCCTACCAAGAAGCGATGAAGGAGAAGTATCGCTTCTTCGCTTACGGCGATGCCATGCTCATCAAATAAGTTTCTTCGCCCTAGCGAGGATACAATTCACAACCTTTGGCATGGGATGTTGGATGAATTCGCGACGGGTTTCGCGAACTTCGTCCCAAATCAAACGGTTATTGATACCATGACGAACATTTTTACCCCCCTCCGTGCAGCACTGAGTGTGACTGCACTGGCCGCATTCGGATTGCTTTTGACGAGCGCAAGCCCGGCATTTGAACCGCAACCTGAGCTGGCTATCGGCGCCAAGGCCCCCCTGGCCGATGCGTTGATGATGAACGTAAACGGCACCCAAATGAGCCTCAATACAGCTGCTGGTCCCAATGGTGTATTGGTGGTTTTCAGCTGCAACACCTGCCCATTCGTAATCGGCAATGGCGAGAAAAGTGACGGTTGGGAAGGTCGTTACAATGAAACCGCAGCATTCGCAAAAGAAAACGGTGTTTCAATGATTTTGATCAACTCGAACGAAGCCAAGCGTGACAATCACGACAGCATGGAGGCCATGAAAGAGCACGCCAAAACCAACAATTACGGCATGCCCTACCTGCTTGACTCAGGCCATCGATTGGCGGATGCCTTTGGCGCCCTCAAAACACCCCATGTCTACTTGTTCGACAACAACATGACCCTCGTATACCGCGGTGCCATCGACGACAACGTCAGCGATGCCGATGCGGTGGAATCCCGTTACGTGCAGGATGCCATTTCAGCACTCGCCGCTGGAAAGCCTGTATCGGTATCGGAAACGAAGGCCGTAGGTTGTTCCATCAAGCGCGTCGCGAAGTAACCGATTACAGCGGCAAATTTCCGTGCTTCTTGCGCGGAAGCGTATCGACTTTGTTTTGGAGCATCTCAAATGCTCGAATCAGTTTGGCCCGGGTGTTGTGTGGAAGGATAACTTCATCCACATAACCTCGGGCCGCTGCATTGTATGGATGCGCGAACAGCTCCGCATATTCCGCTTCCTTTTCTTTCCAAGTCCTTTCTGGATCGTCTGAAGCAGCGATTTCCCTTTTGAAGATGATCTCCGCTGCACCCTTCGCTCCCATCACGGCAATTTCCGCCGTAGGCCAAGCGTACACCATATCCGCCCCAATGTGCTGGCTGTTCATCACGTCATAAGCCCCGCCGTATGCCTTGCGCGTGATAACCGTAATCCGCGGTACGGTGGCTTCGCTGAATGCGTATAGCAGCTTCGCGCCGTTCGTGATGATGCCATTCCATTCTTGGTCGGTTCCCGGCAAAAAACCGGGCACATCTTCGAAGACGAGCAACGGTACATTGAACGCATCACAAGTCCGAACGAACCGAGCAGCCTTCGTCGAAGCCTTGATGTCCAGCACACCCGCCAAAAACGCCGGCTGATTCGCCACCACGCCAATGCTCTTGCCCGCAAGGCGCGCAAAACCACACACGATGTTCTCAGCGTAATCCTTTTGTACCTCCGTGAACGAGCCTGCATCACAGACTTCGTTTACGACTTGGCGGATGTCATAAGGTTGTTGGGCACTTTCCGGCACCACCTCATCCAGGGCAGGTCGAACCTCATCGCCAGGGGTGTAGGCCAAAGGCGAAGGATCTTCTTCACAGTTTTGAGGCAGGTAGCTCAGGACGTCCTTGATATGGTCGATGACTTGGGCCTCGTTTGGAGCTGTGAAA
>JBMSHA010000205.1:0-3745 GCA_049416245.1 Flavobacteriales bacterium
TGCAACGAGCTTAGCACAAAGCGGTATACACCTGCTCAGGGCAGGGATTTGGAACCCGCGGACTCGTCCCAACGGATTTGAAGGCCGGGGCAATGAAGCATTGGATTGGTTGGTCGAGGCGAGACAAACCATCGGCATACCGGTAGCCACGGAAGTTGCGAATGCGCAGCACGTTGAATTGTGCCTCCAAAAAGGAATCGATGTTCTGTGGGTGGGTGCGAGAACCACTGTGAGTCCTTTTGCTGTTCAAGAAATTGCCGACGCCTTGCGCGGTACGGAGGTACCCGTCATGGTCAAGAATCCCATGCATGCCGATCTTCCGCTGTGGATGGGTGCCATTGAGCGCATGCAGCATGCGGTGAACGCTCCAGTTTGGGCTATCCATAGGGGGTTCAGCAAATATGGCCAGCAAGAATACCGCAATGCACCCATGTGGGAAATTGCGATCGCGCTGCAAATGGCCATGCCTGAATTGCGCATTATCTGCGACCCCAGTCACATCGCAGGGCGGACAGACTTAATTCCTTTTGTAGCGCAAAAGGCCATGGACCTCGGGATGCACGGCTTGATGATTGAAAGCCACTGTAACCCCACACAGGCATTGAGTGATGCCGCACAACAAATCACTCCACAGGAGTTCACGGATTTGATCGGCCAATTGACTATTCGCGATACAAAATCCGGTTCGGCACATACTGAGAACCTCGATGCATTGCGGCTGCGCATGGACTCCATCGATGAACAGGTGATTGAACTGTTGCACGCAAGGATGAGTTTGGCTCGAGAAATAGGTCGGTACAAAAGCGAGCACGGCATGACCATTCTTCAAATGGATCGATGGAAAGAGGTATTCGATACCCGAGGAGCATGGGCTGCATCGGCTGGATTGGGCCCCGAATTCATCGCAACCTACCTCGAACAGGTGCATAAAGAAAGCATCCGGGTGCAAAACGAGGAGATGACTCAAAAAAAATCAGCGAATTAACTTGCTGATTACCAGTTATCTGGATAATATTTTCGATTTTTTTTCGGCAAAACGAAACCAAAAAAGAAGACCTGCCGTAATAGCAGTTAGGTTTTGGTTTTGCCACGCTCGAATCGAGCGTTATGAATCAGGCGATTTGGTGAGAAGGGGTCCCTCAACGGAGGGACCCCTTTGATTTTTTGGACAAAGTTGAGAAGGCTCAACGATGTTTGGTAAACATATGGAGCCAAATGGAGCGACTCAATCGCAAAATCAGCGGCATGAGGATAACCAAGAGGAAAACTCCAGTTGTAAGAAACAGGGTCACGTCTTCAAAAAAACTGAACGTTAACCATCCCCACCAATCGAAGCAGATGAGCGCTACCAGGACCGCTACCCAAAGCGCTATTGTCAATGCATACGACACGTATGCTGCACCAAAGTAAAAGCCAGGCTCGCGCGTGAAATCTTCATGACAAACTGGGCAATTCGGGTGCATAGCAGACAGTCGTTTTACATCGTATGCTTTGTCAGTAAACAGCTTACCCTCGTAGCATTTAGGGCATCGATTTCCCAAAACTGCACCGATCCGCGTTTTTTTCGCCATGATCACTTCAAATCTTGCATGGTGACCAATTTTTGATAGAGCCCCTCTTGCGCCATCAATTCTTCATGGTTTCCCGTTTCCACAATACGCCCTTCTTCCATGACCAAGATGCGATCAGCATGCCGAACCGTGCTCAAGCGATGCGCTACTACCAAAGTCGTACGTCCTTGCATGAGTCGGTCAATGGCTTGTTGGACTTTGAATTCCGATTCGGTATCCAAGGCCGAAGTCGCCTCATCCAAAAGCAGTACCGGTGGATCTTTGTATAAAGCGCGTGCAATGCTCAAACGTTGGCGCTGTCCGCCGCTCAACCTGCTTCCACCATCCCCCACACTGGCATCCCAACCTTGGTTCATTTTTTCAATGAATTCAAGCGCGTTCGCAGCTTCTGCAACGGGAAGCAAGGACGACGCATCGTCCGATGTGCCCACCGAATTCAGCCGGATGTTCTCCGAAACTGAGGCGTTGAATAACCGCGATTCCTGCGTGACCAACCCCAGTTGCTCCCGAAAACTTACCAATTCGAAATTTTCAATGGGTTGGCCGTCCCAAGAAATGATTCCCGAATCAGGTCGATAGAATCGAGCCAATAAGTGCATTAAGGTGGTTTTACCGGATCCGCTTGGCCCCACGAGCGCTACCGTTTCACCACGCTGGATGATGAACGAAACGTCTTGCAACACCGGCCCGTCTCCGTAGCTAAAGGAAACGCCATCAAACCGAATGGCATCCTGCAGTGGAGCGGCCAGTTCACGCCCCTCATTCTTGAGCTCTTCTGCTTGAAGGATTTCATCTAACCGTTCCAATGATGCGGATCCCTTCTGGATTCTAAACCAACCGTCGCTGATAGCTCGCGCAGGTGGGATAATTTGCGAAAACACCACGAGGTAACCAATAAACCAGTCCCCGGACATGCCTCCATCGCCCGACAGTACAATCCTTCCGCCGAACCACAACAACACCGCCATCACAGTGAGGGAAACGGTTTCGGACACAGGCGAGGACAAATATTCCCGCTTATACAACCTGCGCATCAGTCGGAAAAACCGCTCATTCGAGGCCATGAATCGCGATTGGAAATGGGTTTCAGCGTGAAATGCCTTGATCACGGTGATGCCTGCCAATGTTTCTTCCAAAATCGAGATGAGGCTACCGAGCTCCTCCTTTCCGCGACGGGCAGCGTGCTTGAGACTCTTTGCAATTCTCGAAATCAGGTAACCGCTCATTGGTAAAAACAAGATGGAGAAAAGTGTGAGTTCCCAACTCAAATAGAACAAAGTCCCCAGAGAAACGAGGATTGCAATGGGGGACTTGAACAGGATTTCAATGGTACCAATCACGCTGAATTCCACCTCCATGAGGTCATTGGTCATCCTGCTGATCGCGTCGCCCTTCCTCGATTCTGTGAACCAAGTCATGGGAAGCCGCAGAATTTTTTGGTACATGCGGTTACGCAAATCCCGGCTCACCCCAGTTCGGATGGTGGCCAATGAAAAAAGTGCCAAATAGCCTACCGCGTTTTTGGTGACCGTCACCCCAACAATTCCGATACAAATCCAAAGCAAAGCGGTTTCCGCCCCGACCTCGGCCACAAAACCGTCGAATGCATTGCTCCACCGCTCCAATCCGGTATCCGCTAATTCGGAGGACGTAGTAACGCTTTTTCCGGTGCCGAACAAGATCCTCAGAAACGGCACCACGCTCAAGAAGGTGAACAAGGACAAAATGGCGTTCAATACGTTGCAGACCACATTCACCGCCAAGTTTCCCTTGTACGGCATCAAGAATGCAAACAGTTCGCGCAGTCGCTTCAAATCAACGGTCCTTCAAGGTGTCCACCAACTGGGCAGACAAGCCAATGTAGTTACTTGGGGATAAACGCCGCAATTCATACTTGATTGCTTCACTGACATCCAAGCCTTCGATGAACGCTCCAATGGCCGATTCATCAATGACCGTGTTTTGGCGGGTCAGTGCTTTCAGCGCTTCATACGGCTTCGGGTACCCTTCACGGCGCAAGATGGTTTGGATGCCTTCGGCCACAACGGCCCAATTGGCCTGCAAATCCGATTCGATACGATCTGCATTAAGCAACAACTTACCCAACCCCTTTTGCATTGAAGCAAATGCGACCATGCCGTGTCCGAGTGGGACACTCAAGTTGCGCTACACAG
>JBMSHA010000206.1:0-3743 GCA_049416245.1 Flavobacteriales bacterium
CAGCGGAAGCGCTGCTGAGGTAGAAGGTGAGGGTACCTATGAAGTGACCGTGCTCGACGGGTTGACCGGTTGCGCTTCCACGTTTGAGGTGGAGGTTTTGCCTCCCGATCCCATGGACATCACCTCCATCGATTTTGTGCCGCCGAATTGCTTCGGAGGAAGCGACGGCTGGATTGATGTGTTCACGAATGAATCCACTGCGTTGACTTTCGCTTGGTTACCAAGTGACATTGACGCAGACGGCGGCTATGCAGCATCGCTTGCAAGTGGATCTTACACCGTTTTGATTACCAACGGGTCCGAATGCCAAGATTCAGCAACCATAGAGCTCATCGATTTCGATCCGCTTACGCTGGCGCTGGTCGAAACCGTGGATTCTGAATGTGGCGAGGCAAATGGCTCAATTGAAGTGGTTGCTTCAGGCGGGCAAGGCGGGTACACTTACCAATGGGGCGTATTTCAAAACAATGCATTGCTCGACGGGGTCGACGAGGGTTTGTACGATGTTGAAGCAACCGATGCTGGCGGGTGTGAAGTCGAAGGAACGTTTGAAGTGGCTTGTTACCCACTGACCCCGATCATTCCAAGCCAATTGCTCACCCCCAACGATGATGGGTTCAATGATACTTGGGTTGTCGAATACCTGTGGATGTATCCGGACCACAACGTCAAAGTGTTCAATCGGTGGGGGACCCAAGTATTCGAAGCGGAACCCTACGACAACAATTGGGCAGGCACTTGGGACCCGGCATTGGGAAGTGCGAAACTGCTGCCGGCCGGTACGTATTATTACCTCATTGACACGCGGAAGAAGTCTCAAAAGCCATTTCGCGGCTTCATTGAACTCCAACACGAAGAGCGATGATGAGGAAAACGATCACGCATTTCGGATTGGGACTCCTCTTCGCTGGGGCTTGGCTTTCTGCATCGGGGCAGCAAGACGCCCAGTTGTCCATGTACCTTCGGAACCCGGTGCAATTCAATTCGGCACATGCCGGTTCCAACGGCCTTTTGCGGACCACATTGATCCATCGGGCTCAATGGGTAGGTTGGGAAGGAGCGCCCCGCACGCAGTGGATTTCTGCGCACGCGCCTGTATTCCGCAACCGCATTGGCGTCGGTTTCACGGGGTTGACCGATCGAAGCGGAGCCCGGGGTCATCGGGAGTTCATGTCGCACGTGGCCTATCATTTCCCCAAGCCTATCAAGGGATTCAGGCTCTCGACGGGCCTTTCTCTCGGTGTCCAGAGCAATTGGTTTGATTTCGGCGATTTGCAGGCCTTTGATCACGGAGATCCCATCCAAGCGGCTCCGTACCGCGAGGCGGCATTCAACGCGGGCTTTGGTGCGATGGCGTTCAAAGACGAATACTACGTGGGTTTTTCAATTCCACACCTCATCGAACAACCCATGGGTTTCCAAGGAACGGGTCCCGTTCAGCGCCGCCATCATTACCTCACTGCTGGATATGTAGTGAGCATCAACAGTGTCATCGACTTTAGGGCATCAACACTGCTGAAAAAAGTGCAGGGTGCGCCGATGACCATGGATATTGGAGGCGAAGTGTGGATGGATGACTTCATCAGTGTGGGAGCGATGGTGCGCTGGCGCGAAGGCATTGGTTTTCAGGCGAGCTACCGCCACGATGCGGCTTGGCGCTTCTATTACGCCGTGGATGTGCCGTTGAATGGTTTGATCAATCGAAACTTTGGATCCCATGAGATTGGTATTTCGTGGGACTTCGGTCCGATGCGCCCTGCATTCCAAAGCCCAAGATTTTTCTAATGAAAAATGCCTTGCACATAACGCTCGCTTTGGCCTTGTCTACCGTTGGATGGGGACAATTTTCCCGTGTTGATTACGCGGAAGAAATGATGCTGCGTTGGAAATATGCGGAAGCCTATCCAGTTTGGGCTGAGTTGGCATCAGAGGAGGCCACTCCGGATTCCCTCAAATGGGGGTATGCGCGTAAAGCAGCCATCGCTGCTTACGAGGCGAATTTCATCGAAGAAGCGATCGCTTGGAATGACTCGCTGCTGTTCAATTCCGAGGCGAGAGCATCGGATTGGGTCCGTGCTTTCGAGCTTTTGTGCGCAACGAACCGGCACGATTCCTTGCCCATTGCCATGTCCATGGCGAACCTCGAGTTTCCCGATGATCCGCAGTTGCAAAGCTGGACATTGAGTGTAGATCGGTTGCTGAGTCTGATTCAAGATTCAACAGCGTTTGAGGTGAAGAAACTTCGTCCGCAATCAGAGGCGGAGGAATTTTCTGCGTTTCCGTTTGAGGACGGATTGGTCTACATGAGCACGGGTTTGAATGCGGGCTTCTTGCCGACAGTGGACGGTTGGACCGGGCAGTACTACACCGAGCTGTGCCGGATTGAAAATTTGGACGTTCCATTCAAACGGTACACCTGGCTTGAGCAAATCAGAAACCAAGACGTCTTCCTCGCTTTCGATCACACGCGGAAACACGACGGTCCCGTGGCCTTCGATCGCGATGAATCCTATGCGGTAATCACCCGAAATCAAGAAGCATTGGATACCACAGGAGGGGTCTTGCGCTCGCGGCTGATGATTGAGTTTTGGAAGCGATACGTCGACGAAGGCGAAGTCACGTGGCAACGTGATGAGAAGCATCCATTCAAATGGAACAACCCAACCTACTCAGTAGCTCATGCAACGTTTGCCTTGGACGATGACATCATCATCTTCGCGAGTGATATGCCAGGCGGGTTCGGGGGAATGGATCTATACACGTCTACATGGCAAGATGGGGAGTACACCCGACCTGAGAACTTGGGACCAACGATCAATACGGAAAGGGATGAGGTGTTTCCTTACGTTTCGAGCACGGGCGCGCTGTTTTTCAGTTCCAACGGGCACCCCGGAGTAGGTGGACTTGACATTTTCCTGCACCGCGCCGGCGCGTCGAAAGTCGAGCGGTTGGGATACCCCATCAACACCTATGCTGACGACTTTTCGTTCGTTTTTGATGAATTGGAAGGATCGGGTTGGCTCTCATCAGACCGTGAGGATCACCGGGATGCGATTTATGCAGTGAAAGGAAACCCAACTGCCGCCATACTCGATGTTCACGTTCAAGCGTGTGATGGATCTCCAATGAACGCTACACTGGTGGATCTCGTCGACGTCGATTCAGGTGCGCGTTACACCGAGGAAACTGACGATGACGGCAACGTCGAATTCACTGTCGCGAGGAATCGAAATTACACGATAACCACTCAGTCCGTGGCCGGTATGGATACCCCTCCGGAACTGAAAACATTCGTGGGCGATGTCGAAGAAGCTGCGCTTGTGGTGGACCTGAACTACGTTCAAGAATTGAACCGCATAACGGTGGTAGATATGGAGGGCAATCCCTTGTCGAATGTGCTGCTATCGTTCGAAAACGAAAAGAAACAGCGGCTCAATCGGGTCACCAATGAATTCGGGATTTTTGAATGGGGTGAAGAAATCGACCGGGCCTATGCAGCGGTTCATGTCTCACTGATTAATTATTGGGATGGCTACCAAGGATTTGAGCAACCTCCGGCGGGTTGTCCGATGTCGATCCAAAAGACCATTGCTTTGCGGCCAAAGACGAAGGAATCGGATGTGATCAACCTGGAAGTGATTGAGTATGATTTGGACAAAGCCAATTTGAGACCTGAAGGGAAACGCGAATTGGATAAGTTGATTACTTACATGAATCGACCGGATTACCGGACTTACCGCATT